>CAYYMO010000193.1:0-2712 GCA_964472955.1 uncultured Methanomicrobia archaeon
GTCATCTTCTTAACTCCTTAAAATGCTATTATCTTCTTAAGTCCTTAAAATACTATTTGATGTTGAATGCGAGGGCGTGCAGATGGTCAATGGGTCTACTGGATCTGCACGACTACGATGAGAGTGACATAAATGGCAATAAGAAAATTCAAGTAGCCGTAAATGGAGAAGAGGCACGGGTCGAAGGGAAAACCACGTGCGTAATTCGGAGGGTAATACATGAAAACGCGCTCTGACACATAGCATAAATCCCACTTAGGTGCCTCAAACTTCAATCCTCTTTCTCTCTTCTCCGCCCCTTCGCCGCAAGCAGCGTGTTATAAGGAATGTCCATCATCCTTGAAACGGCCGACCACGATAACCCCTCCTTGCTCGATCCGATATTCGTCAAATTTTAGCCAGTCAAGCAAGGTTTAGACTTGTTCTTTCTCAAGGTAGTCGCGTTTTTGACTATGCATCTAAGCGGTGCCTTGTAGAGTCAAATATAGTACAGTTTTTAGCCTGACCTACCCCACCTGTTGAACAGCCGGCGGTATCCATGAGCCATTCAGTGCAGACTCCTGCGGCCAATACAGACGCAACTGGAGGTTGAACCCACCCGATGGTGCGGGCAGCCAGTTACACTCCTTGTTAGGGCCAGGCGATGCGTTTTGGATATAGATGTCAAGCGATCCGTCCGCGTTATAATTCAAGGGACCGAGGTGGGGCGAGATCGCATAGCGGTTAAGTGGATTGTCCACGAAGGTCTGCCGGTTGTTGTACATCGTAAGCGACCAGAACGCGTTGACAGGAGGGGTGTTATTCTTCTCGAAGTGCATGACGTAGTTATGTGCACCGGTGTACGGGTTACCAGCGGCATCAGTGTGAGAGGCCGAGTACAAGGCGTCCTCCGGGAGGTTCACTGCGAGTGCTGCTTCCCGCAAAACGCCGACACGAAGCGTATAGTTGGTCCCATAACTGCCGAGGTGATAGTGGAGGAACCAACCATTTCTGTAGATGGCCCCAAGAAGGTTCAGACCCGCAGCGTTGGCCTGTGCGAGCCCGTCTTTAGCTCCCTGAGCGACCGCATTCTGCATCGTTGCGTTTAAACTGTTCCAGTCAAACGGTGTGCCAGCAACGATGCCGATCCGGGCCATCTGATCGACGACTGGTTTGTCCGCAGCACTCGGGGGGTTGGCTGCCATGAGCGTTACCATCGTGCCGTAGAACGTGGCGGGCGTCATTTTCCCTACCGGGTCAACTTGAGGGGTCTTTGTATTCACGTTGGGGTTCACCGGCACGTTGGTCGGCGGCGTGTAGTTCGTGCCCCAGGCGCTCAGCGGCGTTAATTTGTAATGATCTTGGACGGCACGTGCCGCAGGGATATCAGCAGGGCCATTCTGTTGGGTGCGCCCGAAAAGCCAGACCATGTTGGTCGGAGCCTCTATCGTTGTCAGCCCGGCAGGGAGCGTGCCATTCCATCTTGGACCGACGATGGCGAAGTCCCCCGCATCGGTACCGGTAGTGCGCTTCCCTGGTGATGCAAAGGTGTTCGTCCAGGCGTCGATCATCGGTATCAGATAATACCGGCCGTTCGTGTTGGGCACACTCAGCACTATCGGCTCCTTCGACAGGTTGAGCCAGGCGGTTGCGTAGAGTGTATCAGCGTTCGCGTTCGGAGCCACTGATAAAGTCTGATTTTTGGAGAACTGGTTGATGGGGGCCCGTAGCCCATTAGGAGTCGGAGCTGGCACTGCGGTCAGATAGTCTTTTAGTAAATCCATGGTGACGAGGGGGCAGCCGTAGACGTACGCCGCTGCGGCGATCTGTTGCGCCTCTGCCGGTGTCGGGGAACCCGTTGTGGTGGGGATCGTGATCCCTCCGATCGTCTGGGTGCCGGAGGGTGCATCCTGTGTGGTCTCAGCCGCGCATCCGGTGCTTGAGAGCACGATAATTGCGATTGTAATGATACAAAGCATCCAGTATGGTTTCATGGGTGCAAAAAATGTGTATTTGTTTATAAAGCTAACCTGCTCCAAAACTGTGACTCGATTTTGATGGCCCGCCTGACAAGGATAGAGACGCATAGACATTACTGAGCAATTTTAAAATTTTATCTTGTTATACACCTCTCGCAAATCCTGATCGTTGAACTGCAAATAGACTTGCGTGGTATCAGGTTCGAATGCCCCAACAACTACTTCACTAACCGTAATTGCTGGTAGACAAGCGGATAACTTTAGTCATCGTGTGACATTTCACACGAAGATGGATTGATATATCCCCAATGCCCCGTGAACTATGCCTATGATGAGGGCAAACATTGCTACACCGTAGTGCCATTTAATCGTCGTTCTTCTCTTGATTGTTCCATTTAAGAGAAGAACGACAGGAGCTGCGATTAAAAAAGAGACCAAGGTGACGAATCCCGTATATGCTGTCAGCGTATAGAGGTTTACTACATCCTGTAACATGTTTTGTATGTTTGATACTGTGCAATAGAAAAATCTTTTGTTAGCTAGGAATTCCACTCAACAAAGTCAACAGTTAACCGAATACGTTTAGTTGCTATTCACTAGCTCTATTTCCACTCGAACTGTCACAGTACTACCTGCTCGAGGAGCTAATTACAAGCGCAGGCATACTCCTTTTCGCTGAAATTCGAGAGTGCTATAAATATACAATCCATTAAACTACACGTTGGAGCGTGTGTGCATATGAGCGCTATCAATA
>CAYYMO010000194.1:0-6660 GCA_964472955.1 uncultured Methanomicrobia archaeon
AAACTGCCATATATTTCCTCGCGCATTGGGCTCCACGTCAATCTGCACCTCTAGCGGTCGTCCACTTCGGAACTTAGTAGCATTACTGATGAGGTTCTGGAAGAGCTGGATGAGCTAGGTCTTGTCGCCCATGACCATCGGCAGCGATTCGTCAGGCAGCCTGATCTTAACTCTGCTCTCCTCGATGGCGGTCTTGAGGTTGTCGATTGCATGCTGGACGACGCCCTCACAGTGCACCGGTTTGAATGTCTCACCGCGGCTCGTGACGCGGGAGTACGCGAGCAGGTCCTTGATGAGCTGCTGCATGTACTTCGTGCCATCTACGGCGTAAGTGATGAACGTGTCTGCTTCCTCGCCGAGCTTGTCTCTGTATCCCTTTTCGAGGAGGCCAATCGAGCTCGTCACTGTCCGGAGCGGCTCCTGGAGGTCGTGTGAGGCGATGTAGGCGAACTGCTCGAGTTCCTTGTTGGAACGTTGGAGCTCCTCTTCGGTCACCTTGTGCTCGTCGATCTCCTCTTGCAACTCACGGGTGCGCTCCTGCACTTTCTGTTCGAGTTCGTCGTGTGCCCGTCTGAGCGCTTCCTCAGCATGTTTTCGGTCAGTGATATCATTACAGACCCCAAGTATTGCCGACGGTTTCCCGTCGCTATCGCGGTAGAGCGTCCAGTGGTTCTCGACGATGAGGCGTGTGGTATCCCGCGTAGTATGCATGAGCTCTCCGTCCCATGCCCCGTCGCGGTAGAGGGCACTCAGCGCATCATCTAAGGATTCGGGGTATTCAGTCTGTAGGAACTCGTGCACATTCTGCCCCATTGCCTCTCCTCTCGTCCATCCGTAGAGCCGTTCGGCACCTTTGTTCCAATACGTGATGGTACTATCGAGGTCGATGATCATGATTGCATCATTGGCGAGGTCGAGCATCTCACCACGTTGTATGAGCTCTTCCTCACGCTCTATAAATTCTATCGCAAAGGCGATATCATCTGACAGCCGTTCTATCAACTGAATTTCCTGGTCGTCGAAGAACAGTTGCTCATTGGCGTAGAGAGTCAGGACTCCTATGACACGTGTCCCCATTTTCAGCGGAAACGCGGCACTAGAGCGATAGCCACGTTTTAAAGCCTCGGCGCGCCAGATTTGAAGTCGAGGGTCATGCTCAAAATCATTGCAAATGACATATTTCCCCTCGCGAAGTGCGGTTCCTGTCGGACCGCGACCCTCTGGGACATCTTTGACGGAAATAGTAATGGAATCGAGGTACCCCTCATCAAACCCCCAGTAAGCAACTGGCTTTACTAACTGGGTATCAGACTCTGCCTTGCCAATCCAGGCCATCCGAAACAACCCGTCCTCGATAGCAATGCGACACGCCTCTTCGTACAGTTTCTTTGGTTCGCGGATGCGCCACATCGCCTCATTGGTCTTGCTCAATACGGTGTAGAGTCGGTTGAGGCGGGCAATCTTTGCTTCTGCTTGCTTGCGCTCAGTGATGTCATTATTAATCTCAAGAATTGCTATGGGGGTACCGTCTTCATCTCTCTGCAGCGTCCAGCGACTTGCCACCATGATCCTCGTGCCATCACGTTTGGCGTGAGTAAGTTCACCTTCCCAATACCCCTCCCGCAATAAGGTGTCTTTAATCTCTTCAATGAGGTTTGGATATATCGTCTGTAAAACCTCATCGACACACTGTCCTTGTATCTCCTCTTTCCTCCACCCATAGAGCTGCTCCGCGCCGTAGTTCCAATAGGTTATTGTGTCGTTAAGGTCGCGGATCATGATAGTATCATTAGCGAGATCAAGCATCTCTGCATGCTTTCGTAATGCTACCTCAGCTTTTTGACGCTCAGTGATCTCAATCTGCAATGCCTCATTTGCGTTTTTTAGCTCTTCGGTCCGTTCATCGACTCGCCACTCCAACCCTTCGTGAGCTTTACGAAGAGCGTCCTCCATATGTTTGCGTTTTGTGATATCTCTTGAGGTAAACACTACTGCCTCAATGTCATAGTCTGCTCCACGAATTGGAGTCAAGATGTATTCGTAATACCGGACCCCATCAACTACAGGAAACCTCGTTTCGTCTACAACCTGCTGTCCTGTGATGAACACCTGTTCCAACTGGGTTTCAAATTTCTCCTTGGTATCAGGTGGGAACCCCAGCACTTGCCACGTCTTGCCAACCATGTCGGCTTGGCTGATCCCCAATGCCCGTGCGGCCGCTCTACTTGCATAGGTAATTTTTCCTGTCCTGTTAAACATGTAGATGTGGTCAGGAGATGCCGACAGTATTTCATCTAGCGCCCTTGCTTGCTGCTCAACCTCGGATGCCATCCATCTCAAAGTCTCCTCTGCACGTTTGCGCTCGGTGATGTTTATAACAATTCCCCTCACACCCGTAGGGCCACTTTCAGAAACAATGGGGTTTGCAAGTATGATGACTGGAAATGTGCTCCCGTCTTTTCTTAGCGCTGTGTATTCGTTCCCAAGTGTCTCTTTTCCGCTCAAAATCCTCTGCACATTCTCCTCAACCTTTTCTCGGTCTTCAGGAGCTACCATTTGGAAAATGCTCAATCCTTCGCTCAAATCATCTTGTGCATACCCAAAAGAGTTGAATGCATCATTGTTGGCGAACATAAGATCGCCGTTTCCATCGATTTCGATAACGGAAAGAGGTAGCAGTTCAGCCAACTCTCTGAATATCTCTCCACCCTTCGGCATCAATTATTCTTCCTTCTTTTTCTCATCCCGTTATATAGCCACTATATTTTCATAAAACGAACTATCTATGAGATTAGAGTTCCCTGTAACAATCTCTTACCGTATTAATGACGGCTGTAGAGAGCTTACACATATACTTATCTTTAAGGGCACCTTTATGTGGTCTTATTTTTGCTATCATCAATATCCAGTACGGTACACTATATAAATTAAGTGATTTGATTTCCAAGTGGTAAAAATTGCCAATGTATGTTGAAGTTTCATTCGACGCAGACGTTATCCTTCTACAATAAGAAAACTCACTTATTAAATGCTCTATATTAGCCATAGATGGGAAGAATTGTATCTTGAACAAAAAGAGGCCAGATCCATATCAGAGTTAATGCCTTAATTTGCACAAAGTAATTATACAACCGCATTTAGCGGTTAAAAATCGTACAGAATGTCCATTTATACTATCACTATTTAAACAGGAATTATAGCTGATCTCAACCCTAAGAATAAAATAATTTAAATATAGCCATACATACCATGACGTAAGTAAGCAGATGCAAGAACCATATGGAAAAAAGATGAACGACACGAGTTATGAAGCTCGGGGCGTCTACGGTTTTGGATTAACAGATGTGCTGAGCTTACCAGCTTTGATGTACCTCGTCTTCAGCGTCCTTGTGCTGTCAATATACAGCTCCCTTACTCCCGAATCAGCATTCTACGCATCCTACAAACTTGCCCTGTTCTTAAGGTCTTTTTCGTATTTTAGCATTTTCCTTGTCCCCACCATTGTGATATACTTTGCTCTGAACTTAAACAGAAAAATAATACACACGCTGATTCTTGCAGCATACCCAATAGCATCATTGAGCGTATTATCCTTGGTCTTCGGAGAAAGTTCACCTGGAATATTTATGCTGAGTGCATTTGTGCTGTTTGCCTTCTACTTCCTCTTAGGAATGACACGTACGGCGTCCCGATGGGCGCCCGAAGTCGGATACTGGAGTGCGGATGTGCGTCGGAGTGCGGATGTGCACGAGCGACAGATGGATACAAGAAGAGGCTTCAGGAATTCGAACTTTGATCCTCCAGAAAGCTTCCTCGAAAAGCTTGATAAGTTCCTCGACTTGTACGAGTATGTAGATGGTGAAGCCGTAAGGAAACGTCGCGGACGGCGCAACACAAGAGCTCCGACAAGGCCAGAAAGACGCAGACGATAACTAGCCAATGTACTCGACTTGACTCATCTAATCGAAACAGCTAGACTAATCACCGCCTTATTTACGACATCCATCAAAGGAAGCATCATACCGGGACGAGGAACACCTAATGGGGTCTTTTGCCATAGTAAGACAGCAACAAAAAGCCAACAGGACGATACAAATACTGCAAATCCCACTAGGGCTGAAAGACACTTTATGTTACCCTTGAAACCTACTAAGTAAGGTACAAACAGGGCCATACATAGTAAGGTCGCTGTCCCAATTGTTCGATTGAGCGAAAAGCCAATTCCATTTACAATGCTACCTAAGTTCATCGGAGCGTGAACGATATACGTTGCAACAAGTATTAAGACTGCCCAAGAGAAGATATACGACCTTGTAATAAATCTTCCACGTTCGACCACGTCCTCGATCACGACCAACGAAAAGAACAGGAGTGGGACATAAAGAGGGAGATAGTACCTCATATCAAGCCCGAACCCCTGATCCCCAAACGGTGCATAGACTAGAAGATGTGCTCCAATATAGATAGCAAATACGAGATTTAGGGCGAAATCTCTACTAATATTAAGGGGTGGCGATCCCGATCCCAGTTTGCCGACCATCCTCGCTAAGTACAGCACACCTGCAAAGACCGGCAGTATAAGGAGGGGGCATATTTGAAAGAGCGAGAGCGTTACAGGCATATTTACATAGAACAATGCATTGAAGAGGTTTTGAGGGATATAAGGAAGAAATTCAGGCTTCCACGTGTTCAAAAAGAGAGACGGAATCTTCAGCAGAAGTCCGGGAATGCCGGAGCTGCTGCCAGAAGTTATTAAGGAAGATTCGCTCGCAAGCTCTTGATGGGCACTGAGATAAACTGGAGATAACAGCGGGTTTCCGAATAACAGGTAGTTGTTGATAAAATACGGTATGAGTGAAAATATGACCGTTGCAAATGCTGTTAGTGAGCTCTTCATCCTTCCTCTCGATGTCACCACATCAGTCAGAAAAATTGCTGCAAAAAGAGGGAGGGCGTCAAAAATCCGTACCCATACTGTTAGACCCACGAGCGCATACGATATGTACCGATTCGCCGCTTTACCGTCTAACAGATACTTATAGAAGCTTCCAATACTCGCCACAATTAAAAAGACAGATATCGCATGGTCCTTTGATGCTACGGCCCAGAAAGTGAGTGGGGTAGCGATGAGCAAGTATGTCGCGCCGAATTCGCCTAAGCGTGTACTGTGGAAGTAGCGATTAAAAATTCTGTACGAGATGACCATTATCAGCGCAGTAGCCACAATATTGAGCAACTGTATGGCCATAAGCGCCCCCCATTGGTCGAACACAAGCGGCGCTATCGTGCCACCAATGTACGCATTTACACTAAACAAGACCAGAGCAGTGAAAATTCCGACATACGTTCCCAACCGAGCCCTGCCAGAGCGCTTTCCTAGGAGCATTGCGATCATAAATATCGAAAATGACTCGATAGCTGTGAAGAAGAGTCTTATTCCAATCGTGATGTTGGCCACATAAAGGAGATAGTAAAAGGGGGTCGCAAACACCGGCACTGCGTGGGTGTAAAAAGCGTACACTTTTCCGTTTAAAGTAAAACCGAGAATCGGCGCAGAAGCCCCAAAGCCCAAACCCTCATAAATTTTATCGGGCATTACAGCCATAGAAAGCGACCCATGTACAAGGTTAAAAAGTTGTCCTGCAAGCGTAACTTCATCGTTTATAAATATGTTGATATTCCAAATTGCGATAAATAGTGCGAGCGATGCATAAAAGATCAGAGAGGACGTATTATCAGGAAGTACGAATCTGTATAATTTTTTTAAGGTTTCGGAGATCATCTTAAAGTCCTTAACGATAAGCCTCGAGCTCCATTATCCTGTCGTAAACCTTAATGTAGCCATCTACCATATTATCAATACTAAAAAACGCGGCCCGACTCCGGCAGTCATTCCTGTCAATAGTGCTAATTTCATCAACCCTCTCGACCGCTTCGTCCAGGCTATTTACGATAAATCCGGTCTTACCCTCAGTTAGGATCTCAGGTACGCTTCCTTTGTTTATGGCGATTACCGGCGTGCCACAAGCAAGAGACTCAACTATGGTAAGACCAAATGGCTCTGCAAAAGATATCAGATGCAAGTTAGCATAAGCATTTTTGAAAAGGTCATTCCTCGTCTTTTCATCCACCATTCCAAGATACTGTATCTGCTCTCCGTCTATTTGAGGCACGATGAAATCATCAAAATACTTTTGGTGCTCACCTGCCACTAATCCTGCGATTTTAAGCGTCATACCAGTTCGTTTTGCCACTTTGATAGCTCTATGCGTACCTTTATCGTGTGAAATACGTCCAAAGAACAGGAGATACTCCCCCGCTTCGTCGTTGAAATCGAACGCGTTGACATCTACTCCGTTATATACGGTAGCGAGATAATTCAAGCCCTCTGCCCTATCAGCATCACTTATGGAGACATAGTAGTTATCCCAGTACTTATTGTACACCGGGAGTATTTTGTGAGATGAGAACCCGTGAACCGTGGTTAACAGCGGGGTTTTTATAAACCGTGTGAACGTGAGGGGGTAAAAATCGTAGTGACTATGGACAATATCAAACTCATGTGCCTTCTCAAGTGCAGTGGAGATGTGAAGCCATTGGTAGACGCCGGCATCAAGTGACTCATCTTCGTAGAACCCGTGTGGGCATACCCATTCGAGT
>CAYYMO010000195.1:0-9914 GCA_964472955.1 uncultured Methanomicrobia archaeon
GAAAAATATGGGAAAGACGTTGCAGTGATACTTACCGACACCTGCGGAAGGTCTTTCAGAGAGGGACAAACAGGTGTCGGAATAGGTTTTGCCGGGATCTCTCCAATGAAGGATTGGCGTGGGATGAAGGATCTTGAGGAAAGAACACTTGAAATAACGAACGAGGGGATTGGCGATGAGATATCCGGCATGGCTAACATTCTCATGGGTGAGGGAAATTACGGGACACCTATCGTAATCATAAGAGGAATCACTTACGATAATGGGGATAGCCGTATACTCAGACCTAAAGAAACCGATGTAATAAGGAAGGCGATTAAAAATGCGCGAGTGCGCGATAACATTTAATGTTTTATTAATGTGAGCGACATCATGCGACATACAACCTTCTCTAACACTGCTTAAACCACTATTCACTAATGTTTGACAGTTCAACAGTAACTCTCGGTTTAGCGATTGAACAGGCAGAAACACGTCTAATCTGCACCGCGTAGATCAACAAATCAGAAAGGAATGCATCACGATGGATATCCCACAGGTATCGTGTAAATTCTGTATTGTAAAGACCTGTACCTTCCTTCTTGACACGTTGAACATACCTAAGAGACGAAATGGATAAGGACCATAAACTTCGAGGCCGAAAAGTGAGGCCTCTTGTAAGGGAAGCAGATGTAGGAGATATACAACAGATCCTTTTTCTCTACGAGCAGTTGTTTTTAAACACAGACCAGGCTGAAGAAAATAGGGCAATAATTATTCGAGAGCACGAGAAAGCGTTTTTTGAGATTAAGCAAAATCCCAACCATCACCTTTTAGTGGCTGAAGTTGAAGGCGTTGTAGCTGGAACATTGGCCATCATAATTATCCCGAACCTATCACACATGGGCAAGCCTTGGGCCATAATAGAAGACGTAATAGTCGACAGGTCATGCCGAAGGTTCGGCGTCGGATCTTCGCTTATACGGCGCGCAATACAGCTGGCAAAAGAATACGACTGCTTTAGGGTAATAGTTTCGAGCAGTAAACACAGAGATGGCAGTCACAAGTTCTACGAGTCGGTGGGGCTGGAGGCGTACGGTTACAGCTTTAAAGCACATCTTTAACACAGTCATCCGGGAGCAATCACGTTATCAATTTAGCTCTTTCATCATTTTGATGGGGCTGTTTTCACTACAACCGGCTTTCTGACTTGCTAACGTCGCATCCAAGACGTCATCACGTGTAATCCTATTCCAGGCGATTCCTTTTCAAAACTACCAAAGCTATCACGGCAATGAGGGCTGCTACCACGATTCCGAGTATGGCATACTCGGCTTCAAGCCCTAGAGGTGTCACTTTGGTTTCATTTTGCGGGTCGTTTTGCTGCGAACTATTATGAGTGGTACTTGTGCTATTTGCTGCTATGTCCGATGTAGGCGCTGACTCATCTCTAATTGTCCCGTACTGTTCCACTGGCTTCACCAACGGATGGCCATCACCGATAGGGTATACGGTATCCCCTATCCCATTGCCATTTCGGTCCACACCCCGATAATCCGAGTAGTAGTTGCCCATACGGCCCACGCAGTCCCGCCCATTGTAGGTATACGCGAGTCGCTGTGGAGAGTCAATGATGTTTCCCTGTGGGTTGTTGATGTTGTTCGGGTTATTCACGAAGTTGTTGAGGCAGATCTTGTTTCCCCATGAGTAGCCAATGTAGATGCCGTCCTGTATGGTGGCGCGTATAGTGTTGAAGATGAGCGTATTGTTGGAGGAACTTCGAAGGCGGATGCCGAACCGTCCGTTTTCGCTGATGGCGTTGCCCAATAGTGTGTTCTGTGCTGAGCCCCAGAGCGAGATGCCGAACATGTGATTGTTGCTGAGCACGTTCTGGGCGATGGTGTTGTGGGGTGAGCGGTTCATGAAGATCCCGTCGCCTAGTGCTGATCCATCGGGCATTCCCTTCTCATAAGTAGCGACGTTATTGAGCACGGTGTTATCTGACGAGCCGTCGAGGTACACGCCGTACCCGTTGTTAGAGACATTATTGTCGCTCACATCACTATTCGTGGCACCGCAGAGGTACACCCCTCGAATGTTGTTGTAGATGATGTTATTAGCTATGACACATCTACTGGCATGATCGAGTTTTATGCCGGAACTCCCCATCTTACCAACAATTGTAAACCCTTCTATCCGTATATCGGTTCCAGTGAGCAGAAAGACGTCCTTGCCAGCAACAGCTGCTTGGACCGTGGTGAGGGAGGCTCCACTGGATGATCGAATGGTAAGGGGTTTGTCCACCAGCACGTTCTCAACAAATGTTCCGGGAGATACGGTGATGGTGTCGCCGGGGTTGGCCGCTCCTACGGCTTCGTGGATGGTTCTATAGCCCCCTTCACGTGCAACTGTGAGGTCAGTGGCACGTGCTGGAAGCGCAAATGCAGCCATGGCCGAGATGATGATGAGTGTTGCGAGTAGGATGGAGATAACAGGCTTTTTCACTTTTGGTGTCTCCTAAGTAGTTGGTATAGTAAGTTGATGGAGAAGATAAAACTTGTGAATTTAACTCAATTTAAGTCAGTCATGTAGGACAGATAGAGGTGCTTCCATTTTTTACAAGTGGCTTTAGACATGTTCCCTTAGGCAAAAGTATGTAAAAAACGAAGCGTCCCGGCCGGGATTTGAACCCGAGTCTTGAGCTCCGCAGGCTCATAGGATATCCACTACCCCACCAGGACTTATGTGAAACTATGTACAGCTAAGGTATAAATCGATTATTGAAGTGCGGCAGCAGTTAGTGACTCTCTCTCACAAGCCTCGTAATATCATCTCCAACGTCTGACGTTCGAGAGTTCCCGCCAAGATCGTAAGTCCTCACTTTGCCGTTCTTTAAGTTGGCTCCAATTGCCTGTACGACTCTCTGTGCCGCCTTTCCCTCGCCTATATGCTCAAGTAGCATCGCACCCGCCCAGATCGTAGCTATCGGATTGACCTTATTCAATCCTTTGTACTTCGGCGCTGACCCATGGATGGGCTCAAACATTGAAGTCCCCTTGGGGTTTATATTTCCTCCGGGCGCGAGTCCTAGGCCACCTTGGATCATCGCCCCAAGATCCGTTATTATATCGCCAAACAAGTTTGGAGCTACTACGACATCAAACCATTCTGGATTCTTTACAAACCACATCGTCATTGCGTCAACTAAGTTGAAATCGGTCTTAACATCAGAGTAGCTAACTGCTATGTAGTTGAATATCTCACGCCATAACCCATAGATGTCGGTCATAGCGTTCACCTTATCCACGCTCGATACGTGTTTTTTTCGTGTAACTGCTAAGTCAAAGGCATATTTTATGACGCGCTCAGTGCCTTCACGTGATATCATCCCCATCTGGTATGCTATCTCATCGGAATCAGAGTCGATATCGAGCCCAAATTTCACGTTGTAGAGGTTTCTGACGATTTCTCCCTCAGCCTGAGTTTCGCCTCTTTTAGCCCTGCCGCCGAATCCTACATAGAGGTCTTCAGTATTCTCGCGGACTACTACAAAATCTATATCTTGGGGGGTCTTGCCTTTAATCGGGGTCTCAACCCCTTCTAAAAGCTTTATCGGACGCAGATTTATGTATTGATCGAAATAAAACCTCATTGCAATAAGTATGCCTCTTTCAAGCACCCCAGGCGGGATGCGCACATCGCCGACCGACCCAACGTATATCGCTTTGTAGTTGCTAAGCTCTCGCAATGCCTCTTCAGGAACGAGCTCTCCTGTTTCGAGGTAATGCTCCGCTCCATAAGGGTACTCCCTCCATGTAAGGTTAAAGCCATAGGATTCACCGGCCGCTTCAAGAACCTTCTTCCCTTCGGCTATTATTTCCGGTCCTACTCCATCTCCCGCCATCACGGGTATCGTGTACGTCTTCATCGTTTACCTCCCTTAATTGATTAGAAATGGGGAAAAAGCACAGTCTTCACTTCTTATGTTACTCCATCTCTAGTTCCGTCCCTCTCTGCATTTGTTCTTCTTCTTGTAGTACATGCTCTCTGACGTAATTTACGAGACCACCTGACTCGATAATTCTCCTTACGAAAATCGGCAGCTCAGAAACCTCAAACGTCTTGTTTTTCGTTTTATCAAATATTATGCCCTTGGTGAGATCTACCTCGAGAATGTCCCCTTCATCGATTTCTGTTGTGTCGCTTTCAAGCACTGGCAGTCCAATGTTAATGGCATTTCTGAAGAATATCCTTGCAAAAGATTTTGCTATTATTATACTCACGTTCTCTTTAAGCGCAAGTGGGGCGTGCTCTCTCGATGAACCGCTACCGAAATTTTCACCAGCGACAATTATATCCCCCTTCTTAACCCGCGTGGCGAATTCAGGTCTTACATTTTCGAAAGCGTGTTTTGCAAGCTCTTTCGATTGGTTGATTACTAAGTATTTACCCGGAATGATCGCGTCCGTGTCAACGTTGTCGCCAAACTTCCATGCCTTACCCCTAATCTTGCCCTCGAATGTTTTCATGCACCCTCCTAGAACAGTCGCGGATCAGTTATTGTCCCCGCTATCGCAGAAGCCGCAGCGGTTGCAGGCGAACATAAGTACACATATGCGTCCGGGCTCCCTTGCCTTCCTTTGAAGTTCCTGTTTGATGTCGTGAGGCCCACTTCTCCCGGACCTAATAAACCGAACGACCCTCCCATACACGGGCCGCAACATGGCGCCTCCACGAGTGCGCCGGCATCTGTCAGTATGTCAATTACCCCATCCTTCAACGCCCTCTTGTACTCTGTCCTCGATGCGGGAATGACGATCAACCTCACTTCTCGTGAAATTTTTTCGTCTTTCGCGATCTCTGCAGCTACCTTTAGATCCTCATACCTGCCGTTCGTACACGAGCCTATAAAGACTTGATCTACTTTCGTTCCCTCCACCTCAGTCACCGGTACGACGTCATCTACTTGATGGGGTCGCGCCACAACCGGCACGATTTTGGCAGCATCATAGCTTCTTATGTCTCTCTTTGAGTCTTCATCTGAGTGCAGCGCCACGTCGCCGCCCACTGCTCGCTGTTCGAGGAAAGTTGCAGTCTTTTCATCAGGCTCCACAATGCCAGTCTTGCCGCCCATCTCTATGGCCATGTTGCACATAGTCATGCGAGCTGGGATATCCATTGATTCTACCGTTTTACCGCCAAACTCGCAGGCTCTATAAGTCGCCCCATTGACCCCAACACTGCCTATGATATGAAGAATGATATCTTTCGGATAAATCCGTTTACCAAGTTTCCCGTTGACCTCAAATCTTATCGTCTCCGGAACCTTGAACCAGAGCTTCCCGGTAGCGAGCGCCACCCCCATATCTGTTGAACCAACGCCCGTAGCAAACGCTCCGACAGCCCCATACGTACACGTGTGGGAGTCGGCTCCAATCACGAGCTCTCCGGGCAGCACGTGCCCTTTTTCAACCATAACTTGGTGACAGATTCCCTCTTGCACATCGTAGTTTAAAATCCCCTCTTTTTTTGCGAACTTCCTAAGCTCTCTGTGGTTGACTGCTGCTGCGATGGAATCTGCTGGGACTTGATGGTCAAATATTACAATGACTTTATCTGGGTCCCACACTTTATCTGTTAAATCGAACAGCGTTTTTACCGCGAGGGGTCCGGTTATGTCGTGGATCATCGCCATGTCAATATTTGCCTCGACAAATTCACCGGCGTAAACCTTCCTACCCACTGACTTCGAGAATATCTTTTCTGAAATTGTCTTCCCCATTGCTCCCTTACACTCTCCAAACGCTGATAGCTATAAAATGAATAGCACGTGTAACATGTGATGAATGTATAAAAAGGTTATACGTCACATTTTATACGACAAATGGAATGGCGCTGATATGTTAGCATAGACCTCTCCACATCACTGTTGCCTGCCGTGCCGCAAAGACTTTGAAACTCTGTGTGGATGAGTCAATATCGTAAAGGTATTAAGAACCGGCGTTGTACGGCTATATGGGCGTGAGCAGACATGAACAATATCCCTGAAGATATAACTAAAATTTACGAGCGGCTTAGCAATTCTATACCGCTTGAAGATTTCGTTGAAAAGGTCCGGCAGAAAGTAGAGAGTATGTCTGGCCTGTGTGATGAGAAAACAGCAGCTATGCTTGTGGCTCACGAGCTTGGCGCTGACATGTCGATAAATATCTCCGAGATTAATTCGGAGAAGCGAAACGTTACATTTTTAGGAAAAATTGCTAACATTTCACCTGTTCGAGAGTTTAAAAGAAACGGAGAGATTGGTCATGTTGCCAATATCGTGGTCTCAGACGAGACAGGATCCGTTCGGGTCGTACTGTGGAACGACCTCGCACAGCACGCAGAGGAGCTCCAGATTGGACAGACCCTCAGGATTGAGGGCTTTGTAAAAGAGGGGCTTTATGGTACTGAGGTCAATGCGCGGAATGTGCAAATAGACGAGTCAGAAGTCAATGTCCCGACCGAAGAACTGTCGGGGACGAAGAAAATCTCTGCTCTCGTCCCTGGATTAAGCGATGTAGATATAAGTGGGGTCGTCCTGGAAATCGGCACACTCCGTACGTTTTCACGACGCGATGGAACAGCGGGAAAAGTGAGTAGCATAACGATCGGCGATGAGACAGGTAAAGTAAGAGTCGCACTCTGGGATGACAAATCTGAGAAGTCATCCGGTCTCAAGCCTGACGATGTTATCAGAATTGAACACGGCTACACGAGAGAGCGCTATGGGAGGCTTGAGTTACACGTGGGGAACCGGGGTGACGTTAAGAAAAGCACTGAGCATGTTGAGTTCATAGAAGAGATTACGCCTATTAAAGAGGTTCAACTGAATGTCCTGTGCACCGTCGAAGGCACCATCGACAGCATAGGTTCAGTGCGAGAGTTTACCAGAAGCGACGGCAACGTGGGCAGGGTCAGGAGCATCGCGATAAAAGACGACACGGGTGAGATCAGGGTTACTCTCTGGGGCGAAAAGGCAGAATCGGTCGATGAGGGGGATGAAGGGAAAAAGATCATAATACGGGACTGCATGCCTAAAACGGGACTTTTCGAAGGAATAGAGCTAAGCGTCGATTGGAGGAGCGGACTCAGTTTTGTTGGTGGAGAGACGAAAGAGCAAAAAAGCATTGAGGAGTCGCCAGAGGCTGAAGACGTGAACATCGAAGGGACAGTAATAGGAAACAATTCTAAGATATGCGTTGACAATGGCACAGACTACATAGCATTCGAAAAAGACACGCTAGAATCTGATCTTGAAATCGGAGATGAAGTTGCCGTTACAGGAGAGCAGATCGGAACATCAGTTAAGGTCAAAAGTGTATCAAAGCTCGGCGTGGGCTTTGAAAAAAAGAGAATTGAGAACGTAAAAAACAGGATAGAGAAGCTTTAGTCGATTGCGTTATTGGAGACCTAACGTCATCTCAGTTATGTACCTGGCTCCGTGAGGATGGCGGGTTCATTTAGGATGATTTGAGTATTATTGACCTTTCGCCAGCAAGCTACAGTGAGGCAACGAACCAGTGGCAGGGTCACGATCCGCCATGATAAGTCGAGTACGTTGTAGAAGTCCTTGCTCGCGTCAACAGCACTATGTGGTATTCCCAGGTGAATCGACTAAAAGCTAAGAGGACCGGCTTAGATGTATGGTTAGATATAGGGTTAAATTTGCTCGTTGAAGCCGATAAACACTTTCGCCACGCGCTCAAAAACCTTTATACCGTGACCGGTAGATTAAGTCTGTACGACTCTCGATAGATTTGCATCAAAAAGGAGAGGCTGAATATATGAATGAAGTTAGTGAAGTAAACGATAGTTTTGGCGTGGAGGACTTACCAGGGGTGGGTCCTGCTACTGCAGAAAAATTGCGGGAAGCAGGTTTTAACTCCGTTGAATCGCTTGCCGTTGCGTCTCCAGCGGAGCTTGCGAACACAGCAGAAATAGGCGAAGCGACAGCGGCAAAAATAATAGCGGCTGCTCGTACGTCAGCGGACGTAGGGGGCTTTGAAACTGGAGATATCATCCTCGAAAGGAGGCGACATATCGGAAAGCTCACGACGAAGAGCAAGGCTCTTGATGATCTGCTCGGTGGAGGCGTTGAGACGCAGTCGATAACTGAACTGTACGGAGAATTCGGTTCAGGTAAGACTCAACTCGCCCACCAGCTTGCAGTAAACGTGCAGCTCAGTCGCGAATTAGGAGGACTCGACGGATCCTGTATATTGATCGATACCGAGAATACCTTCAGACCTGAAAGGATTACGCAGATGACTGACGGCGTCGGGCTTGAACCAGAGGCAATTTTGCGGAACATTCACGTAGCGCGAGCGTATAACTCGAATCACCAAATACTGCTCGTGGAAACAGCACTGGAACTTGCAGAACAGCTTAAGAACTCAGACACTCCAGTGAGGCTCCTCATCGTGGACTCACTCACTGCACATTTTAGAGCTGAATACGTGGGCAGAGGCACACTGGCCGATAGGCAGCAGAAGTTGAACCGGCATCTTCACGACCTCATGCGCTTTGGAAGTTTGAACAACGCCGCGATACTTGTGACGAATCAGGTTCAGGCAAAGCCAGATGCGTTCTTTGGGGACCCGACAAGACCGATCGGCGGTCACATCTTGGGACACACAGCGACGTTCAGGTTGTATTTAAGAAAGTCAAAAGGTGGCAAGCGCATAGCGAGGCTTGTAGACTCGCCCAACCTCGCAGAGGGAGAGGCGATATTTTCTGTCGAGCAAGAAGGAATAAGAGAATGAGAAAGTCAGTCATTACAGCTCATCACTCGTAACGCATTGAGAGTGATGACGTGATAAAAGCTGTAGCTTTTGACATCGATGGCACGCTGACGCATCGCGATAGGTCGATTGACTTGGGTGCAACAGACGCTATCAGACGTTTAAAGGCGCTTGTTATTTTGGCGACGGGCAACGTTTTCTGTTTTGCCGCTGCCGCGACAATACTCATCGGCAGGGTCTCTGGCATAATCGCCGAAAATGGAGGGGTTGTCAGTGATGGTAAATCAAAAATCGTTAGCGGCAACGTTGAGGCGTGTCGTAGGGCGGCTGAAATACTTGAGAGCAGCGGGAAGTTTGACCTTAAGAGAGTTGATGCCTTAGAGAGAGTGACCGAAATCGCTTATAGTACGGATACCAACTTCGACGTCAGGGAGTTGAAGGGCATGATAGCGCAGTGCTGCAGCGAAGTTGAAGCAGTCGACAGTGGGTTTGCTGTCCATATTAAAGATAGAAATGTGAATAAGGGCTTGGGCCTCATTAAGATTGCCGAACTCTTCGAACTTGAGCTTGACGAGTTTGCCGCATTTGGAGATTCTGAAAACGACGCGAAGATGTTAGAGGTAGCCGGCGTCGGCATTGCAGTCGGTAATGCCGATAGCACAGCTCGGTCAGTGGCTGACTACGTTGCGACAGAAAAGTACGGTGCAGGGGTTGTAGAAGGCCTGAAGCATCTGAACTTACTTTGATTTTTTGATTTTTTTTGTCGCTAGATATCGATTTATCCCTCTGGAATTTTAAGTGGTCTTTATATAATCTCGAAGCATTTTTGCAAAGCAACGCACTCTTTAGACACGTGGATGCATGGAAGAAGTTGAACGGAAGGTATCGCTTAAAGAGAAGCTACTCGATAAAAAAACGTTACTCTCATTCGTTCTATCGTTTGGGATTCTCTACCTTTTCTTGACCCGCATTAACCTCGGGGCTGCCTGGGAGGTCATGAAGGGTGCTAACCCACTTCTCTATCTGCTTGCGTTCGTGACGTACTATGCTGCTTATCCTGTAAGAGGGTTGAGGTGGAAGCGCCTCCTTGAAAATACGGGGTTCACCCTAGGTACAGGAGATTCAACCGAGATCCTCTTTATCTCTTGGTTT
>CAYYMO010000196.1:0-5172 GCA_964472955.1 uncultured Methanomicrobia archaeon
ATTTAAAATTTAGGACAGCCGACCTGTTGGAGAAGTATAATAAAAATTGAATTTTGAGACAGCTAGAAAGATCTATGCTTCCAACCATGTTTTCATGCCTTACCCCTCTCGAGTTATGCATGTAGTTTACTCTAGCACATCGGATTTAACAATTCGACATTCGCCGCTGCTATAGTCATAAATGGGCTTGATATCTGGACCATATTCCTGACATTGACATCATTTTAAATGCTCTGCTTGTGACTACTGCCTTTACTTATCGGCACGGATAATGAGCATAAGCTATATCATGCCAACCAACTAAGCGTACCAGATGTCAAGCTGTAATTAACAACGCACCGAAGGGAGTTGAAACACGCAACTAAATAATGGAGAGAAGAAGTAAACATGCAACAGGACAAAGTGAAGGTTAAGCTAGACGGCGTGCCGGCGACGATGTTATTTCCATTATGGGGCCGGGCACAGTTGAGCAAGGAGTACAGCTCACTATTTTATGATGCTAAAGCCATTGAACTTGTTGAAAGAATTGACTATGACTTCTCAGGAAGTGATCTGCCGTTTGTAGGTATGATGCTTGATATCATTCGTAAAGCCAATCTACTGCCAATGTTCAGCCTGGTCGCATTAATGGCAAAGCAATTCGACGATAAGATAAAAGCGTACATCGCCGAACACCCTCAAGCATCAGTGGTGAATCTCGGCGCCGGGCTTGACGCGACATTTTACCGGGTCGATAACGGAACGATTCACTGGTATGACCTCGACCTTCCTGCTGCAATCGACGTCAGAAGACAGTTGCTTCCCGAACCCGACCGGGTGACGTACATCGCGAAATCCCTCCTCGATTCGAGCTGGTGTAAAGACATCAACACCGAGGACGGAGTATTTATTATAGCTGAGGCGGTGTTCCAGTTCTTCGAAGAATCGGAAATGAAGCAGTTCTTTTCGATGCTCGCAGACAACTTCCCTGATGGGGAGATTGTATTTACTGCCATGGCACGATCAGATGGTTTTAGAGCATGGATGGACATGTTTCCACCAGAGCAGCGGGACGCGATAAGAGCAGCATGGATGGAGGCGATGAGGCAGTGGTGGGAAAAGTCACCACAGGACCAGAAAGACAAGGCAATGGCCACTCTCAAAACCCTAACAAAGCCGAAGGGCACGGAATGGTCCGATCTCGAAGTGTGGTGGGAGAAGCTCAACGATATGGAAAAGGCGGAGGCATTGCGCGACCTTATGGCAGCTCTCTCCAACATACCAAACGGGGGGGTTGGCATGTGGGCACCAAAAGACGCGAACGAAATCACTAAGTGGGACAACCGCATCACCGTGATGGATCAGCTTTCGTTGTCCAAAAACATTCCGCGAGACTCTTTAAGCGCAGATATGCAAAGATTCATGGACTACTTTGACAAAAGTGGAGGGTGGAATATTTTTCACTTGCGAGTATAACGCGATGAAATTCCTACCAGGAGTATGTAGTATATTTGACAACGGCATCGGAAGCGGGCAGACATGATAATTGTCCTGGGAGTCCTTTTTACCATTATTATTCATTGTAATACCTCGTTATCACTGACTGTCGGTCAACCTATGTTGTGGTGCTAGAAGCCTGCTAGCCAGGCGATGGTGAGCCCACACGTCACAATGACCAGCAAGATCAGAGACGTCAAGGATACCTCACTAACTAGAACTTTCGGCACATGCGTGAAAGATGACAGCTTTCGTCACCACTCGTGCCGTCATCTTCTTCCTGATTTTCCGCACCCTTGGATTATCTAAAAACATGTCAAAGGCGAGATAACGCGGATCGAATTTGATATAATAGCTTGTAACGCCCACTTAATTTTACAAAATAAACCAATCATTGTTTCGACCCTAGTTTTAGTGGGTGAGTACTGTTTTCAAATTTGTATTTAAGATGACCGTTTCTTATGCAGGCTAGCGATTTTTTCCGGTTTACCCACTGAGCCTTCTCAAAAGGGGGTGTGTCGAACACCGGATGGAGCCCCCATCTTCGTTGTGGTGACCAAAAAAAATGCGGTAGACCGTGATGCCTTCTGCTTCTAGTTCCCTCTGGACTCGTTTGCCATCATATCGCTCGTTGCAGCTCATGATGTAGTGGTTGGGGTCGAGGGGCATGCCATTGGTTGCCATCCGCTGTGCATCGTCCTTGGAGACTTCAATAAGCTTCCAGCCATCGAAGTATGACGGTATGCCGTTGACAAATGCATCGTGACAAACTATGGCAAGCCCGGGCCGCACCACCGACAGGACTATGTCCAGATGCTGAAACTCCTCTTTGATCGGCACCCGCTCTACACCATACCCTTGTGACTCCAAGATGGACTTAAGCCACATATAGCCCAGCTCGTTTGAGCCTACAGTGACGTTCATGGAGTTACCCACTAAAATTTTCTTGCCAAGCACGTGAATGTCTCCGCCCTCCAACATCGGGAACGTATTCTTGTCATACCTGCCACCCTTGAACATCGTGCTGTAGTCCACCTTGGGCATGGCGAACCACTTGGCGTTTGACCCCAGCACCCGATCCATGAACAATTGGCGATACGCCAGCAGATCAGCGATGCGGTTCAGAGAAGCGAGGGTCAGCTCAATCACGTTGTCTCCGATCACTGCCATTGGGTCGCGAGAGTACTGGAATGTGACTCCGCAGTATCGGAGGGTGTCTTCCCCCAAGTTGGTCACTAACCGCTCTCTGGAAAGAACTTCCGGCCGCCACACTTTAACACCATGTTTCTGAAAAATGGCAATGAGTTCCTGATTCTCCTCCTCCATGACATCGTATTTGCCTATTTCCATGGAAGTTTTGCCCGATCTTTCGATGGCTTTCTTTCGTTCACTCTCTGGCAGTACCTTGAGGGCCTGCCGTGCCCAGTCAGCTACTTCCAGATCAGGGTAAATCATCAGCGGCACGCCGACGATGACCTCTTTTAGGTCGCCATATTCATAGTCTACGTATATTTCAGACTTGGTAACCGTAACATCATCTCTCCTGCGCTCAACCAGTGCCGTTTGCGCGCTCCTCCGGCGTCATTACTACACCATTGCTGTCTATCAAACAAATCACTGACGGTACTGTTAGGCACACCACCGTAAAGAGAGATATCACTATCTATCTCCTGGTTCGAACAGGAAGGTGTTATACTAAGGTTGTGGTCATCGATGTTCGTAAAACTAACGTAACCTTTAACGATACCATGCGGAGTCACGCGGCGATAAATAGACTCTTTCTGCTGCTTCAGTATAGTAATTAAATAAACAATGCGACCCCCAGTCAATAGCTGTTTTGTTGCAACATGAGGGGTCGCTAAACCAATCGAATGTCCTGTTTAAACGATAAGGGACTAAGGCCATATTATGATCCTAAAATTAGGCTTGTCTAACCACACGGCCTATTTTTAAATGGAATACGAGAATTGTTGTCCACAGCCCTGAAGCCCATGCGACAAAATCAACAATCTACCACAAGGGGTGATCCCAGACCAGAAATGTAGTGCCTGATACAAGTTGTCCGAAATAGTCCTGCAATAGTCCATAAAACGGCAGAGCAATAATGAAGCACAGAGTAAATGCCTATAGAATGAGGGTTATCGAGCATCCAAGTGGTACACACGCCACGCTCGAGAGCTATGCTTCGCGCACGCTGTCAGCAAACTGCCGTACCTTTTCCTGAAAGTCTCCCTTCTTGACCTCGTTCTGCCGAATGGCAATGGTACCGATCGGTTGCTTATCACATAGCGCTTCCATTTCATCGAATAAGCGTTTGTATTCTGTGCCTCCCTGCGTGCAAAAAAATGCGACGCGGTTGAATTTCGACTTATTCTCTGCGATGTAGGTTCTCATGGCGCTCGACATTGTGCCCATCCAAATAGGAGTGCCAAGGATTACGATGTCGTACAGCAAAGGATCGTGCCTCACCGGTTGCAACTCGGTGAGTTGTTTCGACCGTGCCTCCGTTCCGGATCGGAAAAAGCCAAACGGCCCGGATCGTTTTCTCGTATCAACGAGCTCTTCACTATCGCAGTTGAGAGCAGTCGCTATGGCTTCTCCCACTTTCTTGGTCATTCCTGTTCTTGAATAAAACACCACTAATGGCTTCATTCTGCAGATACTCCCCTAACCCTTTGTTCAGCGCACTCGTTAAAATACCTTTTTATTGAGGTTCAACGGGCGCGTATTGGCTGCTGAGTATCGAACCATGCGCGTGTCTCACCGGATTATGGGCCCTTTTCTCTCTAAGTTCCCAATAATTCCGAGACCATCGTTTTATTCATCATCACATAATTGCCAGATCGATCTGACTTATTGGATCCCTCTCACTCGTTAATCGGGCCAAATGGGCTAGCAATGCAAATTGAGTTTGTAGTGCAATTGAAGGCAAAATTATATATAGTTATATCTTATTTTATATCTTAAGATATATCGAAGTTTTGTTAAAACACATTATATGAGGTGTGGTAAGTATGCAACAAGATAAAGTAAAAAATCATATACCGCCAACTATTCAGGGAGAATAGACTATGGTCGCAAAACAAGAAAACAGCGATGTCCAAGAATTCAACCGCTTGTCAACGACGTACGAAGATTCATGGGCACAGTGGTTTTTCTTTGACCGAGTGCATAACGCTGTGCTGGAGCTTGTTGAAAATCAAGCTTATCCAAAAAGTATTGTGGATGTTGGTTGCGGGACTGGGCGGCTACTGCGCAAAGCGGGGAAACGTTGGCCTGATGCGCGACTGATCGGCGTGGACCCCGCAGAAGGCATGGTGGAGAAGGCTCGTTCCCTGATGCCCAGTGCTACCTTCTATGTAGGCATGGCGGAGTCACTGCCCCTGCCCGACGCCTCGGTAGACCTCGCTTTTAGCACTATGTCTTATCATCACTGGGTCGACCACGTACAGGGCATACGCGAGATCACACGTGTGTTGCGTCCCAAGGGGCGTCTCTTCCTGGCTGACTTTCGGCTGCCCATGGGATTGTCAAAAGTCATCCGTCGTTTCCAATCAAACGATCCAGCTCAAAGACGAGATGCGTTTGCCCAGGCTGGATTAAAAATGCAAGCCCAAAGAAAGCTGATGGGGCGATGGCTACTCGTTACAATCGGGGAGCGGCAGTAACTTGTGCCCACGTCATGTTACAGAGCGA
>CAYYMO010000197.1:0-9113 GCA_964472955.1 uncultured Methanomicrobia archaeon
ATCCAGTATATAGAGCACACCTACAAGCCCTGAACCAATCTGCGTGGCAAGCCTGATCCGCTGTGCTTCGCCCCCTGAGAGAGTCTCGCTCGCTCTGTCAAGCGTAAGGTAATTAAGTCCAACGTTTTTCATGAAGTTGAGGCGCTCTTTTATCTCCTTGATGACCTCGCCGACAATCGCCATTTTTCCATTTGGAAGGGCTAACTCGTCGAAGAGCGTATATGCCGCATCGACGGACAGCGCCGCAACATCGGCTATTGAACGCCCGTATATCGTGACCGCGAGTGCCTTGGGTTGTAGCCGCTTTCCGTGGCAGGAGTCACACGCCTTCAGCCGCATATATTTCTCGATCTCTTCCCTGATGTACTCTGAATCGGTCTCGCGATAGCGCCGCGCGAGGTTACTGATGATGCCCTCAAAGGGCCGTGAAAAACTGATGTACCCTCTTCTTCCAAAGTACTCTACGGGCATCCGCTGCCGTCCCGAGCCGAACAGCAAGAGCTGTCGATGCTCCTCGCTGAGCTCTTCATAGGGCGTGGTGAGGTCAAAGCCGAACTGCACAGCTGCACTGCGCAACAGCTGCGGGTAATAGTCGCTCGTCGACTTCCGCCAAGGGGCAAAGGCATCCCTCACAGGAAGAGACTTGTCCGGGACGATAAGGTCCTCATCGAACGTTTTTTCAAAGCCGAGCCCGTGACACGCCAGGCACGCCCCGTGCGGACTATTGAATGAGAACATCCGCGGCTCTATCTCACCCATGCTGATCCCGCAGTCGGGACACGCGAAGTGCTCGCTGAATAGCATCTCCTCTCCGTCTACGACCTCAACGATCGCAATGCCGTTTCCAAGCGTCAACGCTGTTTCGATTGAATCTGCAAGCCGTTGCTTTTCGTCGATATCGATGGCGACGCGATCGACGATGACCTCAACGGTGTGCTTCTTGTTCTTGTCAAGCTCTATCAGTTCCTCGAGATCCCGCACCTCGCCATCGATCCTCGCCCTCACGAAGCCATCCTTGAGCAGGAACTCAAGTATCTTTTTGTGTTCTCCTTTCTTATCCTTCACCACGGGACCTAATATCGCAATTTTCGTCCTCTCAGGTAGCTTGAACACTTGGTCGATTATTTCCTGCACCGTCTGCTGGGCGATTTCCTTTCCGCATTCGGGACAGTGGGGAGTTCCGGCCCGCGCGAACATCAGTCTAAGATAATCGTAAATCTCAGTGACGGTTCCTACTGTCGACCGAGGGTTTTTGCTCGTAGTTCTCTGATCGATCGAGATTGCAGGTGAGAGCCCCTCTATATGTTCCACTTCTGGCTTTTTCATCTGTCCGAGGAACTGCCGAGCGTACGCGGAGAGGGATTCCACGTACTTCCGCTGCCCCTCAGCGTAAATTGTATCAAAAGCGAGGGATGACTTCCCAGAGCCACTTATCCCCGTAATCACAACGAGCTTGTTTCGTGGTATTTCCACATCAATGCCCTTTAAGTTGTGTTCTCTCGCCCCCTTTACGATGATGTTCTCAGCCATCGCTTAACCTCCACTTTCCAGGGACTCAATCATATCGCGTATTAGCGCTGCCCGTTCGAATTCCAGGCCTTGCGCAGCCCGTCTCATTTCTTCTCGTAATCCCTCAATCGTCTCTTCAAGTCCTTGTAGGCCGACGTCTGGGGGCCGCACCTCCTCTTCAACCAGGGCGCGCCTCCTGACCATCTCCTCAATCGGCTTTATGATCGTTTGTGGCGTGATGTTATGTGTCTCGTTGTAGGCAATCTGCTTTACCCGCCTTCGGTTGTTCTCTTGTATTGCGCGCGACATCGAGTTAGTCATTGCGTCGGCGTACATGATGACACGTCCTTGGACATTTCTCGCCACCCGTCCCACCGTCTGGATTAACGATCGTTCCGACCGGAGGAACCCCTCCTTATCAGCGTCTAGTATCGCGACGAGCGTGACCTCTGGGAGGTCAATGCCCTCTCGCAACAGATTTATGCCGACGAGGACGTTAAATACTCCTCGTCTGAGATCATACAGAATGTCAGTCCTCTCGAGCGTGCTTATGTCAGAGTGAAGGTACTGCACCTTTATCCCTATCTCATGTAAGTGTTCTGATAAATCCTCAGCCATCCGCTTCGTAAGTGTGGTGACCAGCACTCGTTCATTAGGTCGCTTTCTGATCTCTGAGATGAGATCGTCGACCTGATTCTCAGCCGGTCGTACTTCTATTTCAGGGTCTATGAGGCCTGTGGGTCGTATGATCTGTTCCACGGGCTGTTTGCACGTGTTGAGCTCGTACGGTCCTGGGGTCGCCGATACGTATATCACTTGGTTGACCTTCTCCTCAAATTCGTTGAATTTCAGCGGCCTGTTGTCATAGGCTGAGGGGAGCCTAAAACCGTACTCCACGAGGTTATCTTTTCGTGACCTGTCTCCTGCGTACATACCTATGAGCTGCGGTATCGTCACATGTGATTCATCGATTATAAGGAGGTAATCGTCGGGAAAGTAGTCGATGAGGGTCGTGGGTGGTTCTCCCTCCGCACGTCCGCTTAAGTGTCTGCTGTAGTTCTCGACCCCGCTACAAAAGCCGACCTCGCGCAACATCTCCAAATCGTATTTCGTTCTCTGTTCTAACCGCTGTGCTTCGAGGAGTTTTCCCTGACCGCGGAGATACTCAAGCCTTTCTACGAGCTCCTGAGAAATGGACGCGAGCGCTTGCTCGTGCTTCGCCCGGTTCGTAACGAAATGAGTTGCGGGGTATATACTGATGGAATCGTACGTTTGTATCCTCCGCCCATTTACAGGGTCAAACTCATAGAGTCCTTCGATTTCATCTCCCCACAGTGCTATTCGGTAGGCAGTGTTACCATAGGAAGGGAAGACTTCAATGTTATCTCCTCGCACTCTGAACTTTCCTCGGAAAAAGTCGATATCATTTCTTGCGTACTGCATCCGTGTGAGCTTGCCTAGGATTTCTCTCCGCTTTATCTGCTCATGAACTCGAAGGGACAACATCGATTCAAGATAGTCCTCAGGCGAACCTATACCATAAATACACGAGACGCTTGCCACTACAATTGTATCGCGCCTCGATAGCAGCGATCTGGTGGCTGAGTGCCTGAGCCTATCTATTTCATCGTTGATTGACGATTCTTTCTCGACGTAAATATCTGTATGCGGAATGTACGCCTCTGGTCTGTAGTAATCATAGTAGCTTACAAAGTACTCCACTGCGTTATGCGGGAAGAACTCCTTGAACTCCTTGTAGAGCTGCGCTGCGAGTGTCTTGTTATGCGCTATCACCAACGTGGGCTTTTGCACGCTCTCTATGACGTTCGCTATGGTGAAGGTCTTGCCTGAGCCGGTTACTCCCAATAACGTCTGGTTTTTGACCCCTTTGCTAATTCCATCTACAAGCCGGGCAATCGCTGTTGGTTGATCTCCTTGAGGTCTGAAGTGTGACTGTAAAACTAAAGTTGATTGAGACATCTGTCAAATAAATCTTAAACTATTTTTAATATTAAGTCAATGATGCGGGGCGTCATCGGGTCAGTCGGTACGTACTGTTTTCTCTTCCGTAACTAATAAAGTTTTATCTCATGCAAGGTGAAATTAATAGCAGAACAGTGACGGAAACACTTATGGGCCTAAACGTCAATGAACATATAGGAGTGTAGAATTATGTGTACAGTCGGTGGCCCATTCGGCAACGAGGACATAAAGCGCTTGGAACCTAAAAGCTTCCGCTGCAACGAGTGCGGCTCGAAGTTCAAAGGGATAGGTAAGAGCCCTATGTGTCCATCCTGTCAATCGGAAGAGATTGAAGAGCTCATGGATTAAGTTCATATCACCAAGTGATAATCCATTGTTGATGGAACAGCGGTTTAAACTTGAATCAGATGAAATTTTGTTTTTGCGAGGCGTTCAAGGTACCGTAGGAATTGTTAAGTCGGGCAGTAAAAAGCAGATATTCGTTGAAACCATTACCGAGGAGATGGCCATGACCGTCAATCCTGGTGATCTTCTCGTTGCATCGGGATTTGGTTCAGGTACGACGATTGCACGTGCGGTGAAATGTACGCTCTACTTAATACGCGACGCATCTTCACCACTAATCGTACTTCCGCGCGGGCATCCCGCATCGTCAAGACTTACCGTAGTGGTCTCTGTTGGGCTGAGAACCGTTGTGCGATGTGATATTCAGAAGGGAACACATCCTGAGCAAGATGTGCTTTGTGGGCCTGTTGAGTTCCATGGACTTGAGGTCGTCTCAACAAGCGAAGGGGTGTCGATACGGGGTGAACACCCTTTTGTAGTTGAACGGCAGAAGTTTTAAGTAGATTTTTAGTAGTTCACGTAGTGTAATTCCAATGCAGATTGAGTTTGACACGCCAATCGATTGCGTAGCGGATTTTACGTACAACTTTTACTGGCAACATCGAGGTACAAAGTTAAATCCAGATGAGACGATGCCAGCGCAATTAGGCAGCGAATACACCTTTAGGGATGTCGTTGAGGCACTAAAGCGCGGCAAAGATGTTCACATTTTTGGTGATGTAGGACACCGGCTGTGCTCGAGTATGGGAGTTGACTTGAAGTTCTTTTCAGGTACCGGAAGGAGTATCACCGTGGGCACGGTCATTGTCGACGGGAATGTCGATACGCGCATGGGCATAAGCATGACGGCAGGTACGATCTACGTAAACGGATCAGTGAAGGCACCCACGGGAAACGTCATTGAAGTTAAATCTGATCGAGAGGGGTACAAAAAGTTCAGATCAATAACGGATGTTGTGTGTAATGGCTTGAGAGATGATTCGCTTATGCTTCCAAACTTTCTACGCGATAGGGAGCTATGCCTCTGCGACGGGGTCATCAGAGATACGGTAGGAGCGCGGTGTGATTGCGCCGCGAAGGTTTACGTCGAAGGTGATCTCGCCTTGAGCACTGGCATTTTGATGAAGGCCGGAGAAGTTGTAGTAGACGGGAATACTGGCATGAATTCCGGGGCACTTTTAAGCGGTGGTACAGTCGTGATAAAGGGGGATGTAGGGGAGTTTGCGGGAATCGATATGAAGTCCGGTGTGCTGGTAGTGGGAGGCAAATCCAGTGGCTATGTCGGTGCTAAAAAGCGTGGTGGAGTGATCTATGTACGAGGGGCTAAGGCACTACCGCCGTCAAAAGAGGTACCGGTTGTGGGTGAAGACGTCACCCTTTTGATCCGCAGTCTTGGTATCAGCCAAATACAGGCTATGATGTTTAAGAAGTACATTTAGTGTGACTTGTTAAATAAGTGGGGCCCCTCTTGAGGCCATAAAACAGCACCTTATGTGCTTCTTTGGCTATGAAAAACGCTTCTCAGTTCCACCAACCCTGTCGATAAGATGTAGAAGTCAGCACCTCACCACTCGCCGTTCTTTCCTTTCGCTCTACCTCGACGAACTATGCATCACTTTCCTCTTAGACCAGAGGCAGGATGCTTCAGTGAACAGTCAAACCAGTTTCAAAATTCCTATCTTAGGCTCGTAGCACTTACCGTCATTCATGAGATCCCTCGCAACTTCTTCAACTTCATCTTCTGACAAACCTTTTGAGCTCATGTATTCGATCAATTCATCGTAAGGAACTCCTGAGCCGCTGTCGAGATCTTTAAGAACGTCTATAAAAAGTGCCTTATTCACCTTCAATCTTTCAGTTTTAGCGTTGGCTTTTTCTGTTTCGACGGTCTCGTTTTGCTCCCCTTCTGACTCAACCGCTCCATCGTCAAAATTTTTTGTTTCGCCTGTTTCGGCCTCAAAATCCCGTTCTATTGGCACACTTGCAGTCGTGAATTCTGAGGGGGGGATTACGGTGTTTATGGCGCTCCCTACAGCTTCTGAAATATCTTTTACTATACTGTGCACATCATAGTGCTCGACTGCCATGACAATGCCCTCAGCGAGGGAGACAGTTGTGCCGCTCCTCAAGAGCTTTTCACGGAGTTCGTCCCCATGAAGTCTCGAGCGCTGGGCAATCTTCAACGCTTCAAGCCTGTCAAGAGTCCTCTCTGCCGTTGTAACAATCCAGTTGTTGCGAACCTCCTCAGTCGTGACGTTTATCTCCTTTGGCCGCACTGAAACATAAAATGACGTTTCGTTAGGATTAAAAAGCCGTGCTTTTCCAACGACAGCGATAAACTGCGGTACTTCAAGCTCTGAAAGAAATGCTGCGGCATCCGGCTGATACTGTCCTGCATATACGGTGAAAACGCCGGTAGGATCCGCTATCCTAGCCCTCCATAGCCCCTCGCTCCTGCCGACATTTTCAACTTCCGTTGCAACCCCAACGACAAAGAGACGGTTTATCCTGGCTCCCGTTGGGGATATCAGATAGGTAGGGCTTCTTTCAGTATCTTCACTATACTGTAGGTCAGACATGTTAAATTCGTGGGCAAATATCCTCCAAGCTGGCTCCCGCATCATTATGTCAGTAACCCCTTCAACCTACCTTTAATTTTTCGAGCACGGCCATCGATGCCTCCCGATGCTACCGTGGCCTCTTGGGCGACGAAGACGATGCCATAGTCTCCTTTTGTGGCATTACCCCGGATTGTGAGAGAGAGTCCAGTGAGGACGCGCTTTATATCCCTTTCGACTGCGTCCAACGACGACCCCTCTCGTACGGCTTCCACAATGTCGTCCATCGCCTTTCCATATATCCCCTCAGTAAGCGCCCTTCCCAAAACGGTCATAATAGCCCCTGTACCGTCGTCGACGACCGCTTTAATACGAAGGTCATATCTCGGCCTGACCTTATTATGGATGCGACAAACGTCATTTTTGGTCACGCGTTCGCACTGAGGACATCTATGCAAGAGCCCAGAGCCAGGCCTCACGGATAGTATATCTCCGGTTATAACCACGTCGTATGTGCCCTCTTGAATCTTAAGCTCTTCTATCTTAACCATTTTTGGGGCCTCTAAATCAGGTCGTGCTTCCACATCAAGTTCGAATACACTGCTCATATCGCTTACGTTAACGGTCGGCATTCCGCGCCAGCTTTTGACATAGGCGCCTTCAATTTTCACCACCGTGCCTGCATCGAGGTTTGGCCCCCACGACGTGAAGGGGAGTCTTCCACTTTCATCTGCCAGTACGCCTGTCACGATGTATCGCGATCCAACTTTTTTTAGGTCTGAAGTGAGGATCTGCACAAGCAGGTTAACGTTCCTATCGCCATTTCGAAGTTCTGTCAATTTTATAACCGGAATGACCAAATTGTAATCTATCTGCACAATGTTAGACTGCTCTGTTATGTAAAACGTGAGTTTCCTACCCAGCTTTTTTATGCACCCGTGGGACATGGTTACGATGTTCCCAACGCGCAGCTCACATTCGGATTGCGCAACAAATGGTATCTCGCCCGACCTATCGGTCAACAATCCATACGATACTGTGGTCTGCCTGCCGTTAATGAGTACCTGCCGCGTTTTCACGCTTGAAACGCGGACAATGACACTTACCTCTTGCTCTCCTGCGCGCAGGTCTGCGAGCCGACGAACCCCGTACTTTTTTATGATGCTGCGCTTTGCCTCCTCAACAGGAACATGAAACCTATTTACGAGCGTATAGAAATCTTCGAGCAATAGATCTTCATCTACGTCACTGCTCAGTACCCGTTTAATATTCGTGACATGTAGAGAGAGTTTATTATTTGACGCCATTTTCACCTTTTTAAAATCCTGCGAGGAGTCTGAAACCTCTTATAAAGTAAGATGAGAGAACATATATACTCATCTGTTAAGGAGCTCTGTAGGGGGCACGCTGAATGATTCAGTGATTGTAGAGTTCGTAAGCGTTAATCACTGCTTTCTACTCCCACATTTTCTATCGTTTCTCTTTGAGAGGTAGCACCTGTCGATTGTCACTGGGGCGGAGAAGACCATGAGATATTCTTAAAGATCAACAGCTGAATACTTATAACGAGTAAAATCATAGAGAGCTATTGCTAGATGGTTACAAGTGTGAACTCACTTGTATGGACAATTCTATACAACCTTCCGTTTGTTGAAGTGGCGCATTATGAAGATCAAATTGGACCCCCCTATTGACATTGAAAGGACTATGAACATACAGATTCCGGCTCTTGAGTGGATTAAAATTGAGGAGAGGTACTACAGAAACGTTCACGGCAGAAACCAGTGCATGCGTGCTGTTAAAGGTGCAAACGGGGCAAGAATAAGAGAGCTGGAGACGGAAAATGTGAGTGGTGAAGAAATGCGGTGGACGCCCTTGTTAAAGCTTACCACCGAGGATCCAAGAATAAGGAGGCTCAGGGACTTTTTCACGGGTATCTATTTTATGAGCGGTCAAGACCCTTATAGGTGTTTAATCCTCACATTACTCTCCCAAAATAAGACCGCCGAGAGGGCGAGGTGGACATTTAATGCGTTGGTGGAAAATTTTGTGGATGTAACCCCACAGATTTTTAGCACGGCAAATGTGCGTAAGCTCACGCGCCTGCTCCATAGATGTGGGCCTCATAGAAAAGCGAACTACATTATCGATGCTTCACTGGAACTTATGAAAAGGTGGGATGGTGATATGTCTTGGGTATACGATGATAAGGACGCCGCACGCGCAGCATTGTTATCGCTTTCTGGTGTGGGGCCAAAGACAGCTGATTGCATACTCCTTTTTGCTGGAGGCCACGAAGTCGTGCCCATCGATACCCACGTGGAACGGGTAGCACGAAGGCTTGGCTTCTTAGAAGAGCACGCTGCAAGGGTCGGAATTGACGTTCACTTTGAGAAGGCCCCGGGCAGTACCAAAGCCAAACAGCTTGCAAAAGAAGGACTCGAATCCGTCCTTGAAAGTCCCGGAAAAAGTCACCTGCTATTAATCCAACATGGCTTTGAATTCTGCCACGCGCAACGCCCAAATTGCCTTGCCTGTCCGGTTCGTGAAGAGTGTAATTCTACAGACAATCGCTATAAGACGACGATTAGGATGGCCCTAGGGGCCTGAGATGGAGATGGAGATGGAGTCACCCGGGTGTACTCCGTGTCGTTCACAAAATCCAGCGCTCAACTCAAGTGCGTATTTTGCCGGTTTACTCGAAGCATACGGCTTACA
>CAYYMO010000198.1:0-3264 GCA_964472955.1 uncultured Methanomicrobia archaeon
CCACAATTGATCAAATATAAAAAAGATATTGATTTGGCTCCATTAGAGGCGGGATTAAAGGACGACTATTGGGCTATCCGACAAGCAACAGTTGTAGCTTTAGGATCAATTTACACTGAACTGGTCAAAAAAAGTAAAACGGAAGTCGCCACTGATTTAGTAGGAGCATTACACGATCCGGCGTGGGCGGTTCGCGCTTCGGCGGCGAAGGCATTAGCAAAGATCTACCCGGTGCTGATAAAGCAAGGCTATCCGATAAACACGACAATTTTGAGCGACGCTGCGTCTGACAAAGAGCCTGCTGTTCGTGAGGCGAATATTGATGCTTTAGGATCAATCTTCAAAGCTAGTATTCAGCAATTGAAGGGCGAGGATATCGTAACTGTCAAACGTAGTCTTGAAGATAAAGAAGAAGGTGTACGTAGAGCGGGGATCGACGCACTTGGTGTACTGTACACGGAATTGATCAAAGATGGAAAGGACGTCGATGTATCGTTTTTAGATAACGGTCTCTCAGATAACGCAGTCGCAATCCGAAAAGCAAGTGTAAGAGCTCTCGGAACAATCTACCTTCAGCTTATTCGCCGCGACATGAATGTCGAAATAGCGAAGGTGGAACGTGCGTTGAATGACGAAAGTGGAGAGGTCCGGCTCCAGGCAATTGAAACATTGGTACCGATATATAGCGACTTGGTAAGCCGGGGAAAGAACGTTGACTTATTAAAGATAGAACGTTTGTTACATGACGAATCATGGAAAGTCCAGCAAGCTGCTCTCCTGGTTACGGAACGACTAGCTCAGATAATCTTGTGGGAAAAAGACACCGAGGACTTTAAGAAGATACTACTTACGCTTGATGATGAAATGAGCAAATCTCTTTCTTCCCCGTTACAAGGAACACACGCGTCAAACGTCAGAGTATCTGAAAAGATGCTTTACATCGGTTTCCTCAAGCTAAGAAGACATACAGCTAAGACAGTACTGTCACCGTGTATAATCACACAATCAAGTTTTGATATGCTCATGGTCATTTCTTTAGCATATTTATTGGATCATCCTCTGCTTCTTTTAGGTCCTACCTCGACTGGTAAAAGTTTCCTGATTAAATGGCTGGCAGAAGCATTGGGAGTCACTCACTTATCATATACGCTCAACCCGTATGTGTCAAAATCCGAACTTATCGGCGGGATCAAACCCAATAAAAAGGGAAAATTCTCTTGGCAAGACGGAGTGATCCTCGATGCTGCAAGAAAAGGAAGATGGATTGTCTTGGAAGAAATAAACCTAGCTTCCTCAGAAGTGCTTGAAATCCTTAATGATTATCTCATTACGGGTACATTCATCTATTCAGAAAATGGGGACCAAAAAGTTATCAAGCCACACTCTAGCTTTAGGCTATTTGCGACTGCAAACCCCATTAGCTACGCGCAAAGAGAACGCTTATCTCAAGTATTTCTCTCACGATTTAAAGTTTACTACCAAAAAGAATTAACTGAAGATGAGCTTAGCGAGATTGTGAGCAGTCTTTATGACATACCTGCTGATCTCGCTTATAGACTGTCGTTCTTCCACATAACTTTGCAAAAACAAGCAGAATCAAAAATCATTGGGAGAGAAGAGAAAGAGCCACACATATTCAGTTTACGGGATTTAATAAGAATAGGAAAAAGGCTAAAGATACTTATACTTCAGCAGTTAGCTGAGAAAGAGTTTTATGCTAATTTGTATCTGGAGCTGTTTGACGTCTATATTGCGCGTATGCGAGATAAAAGCGAAAAAGAAGCCTTAATCAAGCTTTTAGATACAATGTTTAATTTCAAATCGATGGGTCTGGAATTTGATCAACTCTTGAAAGACCGTGCAAAAAGATCACAAGAGGGGCTCGCCCAGTTCTCTGTAACTCAAGGGGGGCAGTTCATCCCTGACGCCGCAGCTGAAATAACTCCCACCCAGTCCCAAGAATGCACTCTGAGTACCGTCATCAAAGCACTGTATGCCGATGAACCAGTTCTTCTAGTGGGCTATCCTGCATCGGGAAAGACGACCATCGTGCGTTACCTTGCTCGGAAATGTCAGACAGATCTTTATTATGTAAATCTATCTTCAGATTCTGGTATTGAAGAGCTTCTTGGCGGGTATATGCAGGATACCCGCGGTAAGTGGTATTATAAACGAGGTTTACTCTTTAGAGCCATACAAGAAGGAAACTGGCTCCTAATCGATGAGGCAAATCTCAACCCACTTTCTGAATATCTTAATACTCTCCTAGACTTCGGGTACATTGTAGATGAAGAAGGAGAAGTCTATCATACCCACCCGAACTTTAGATTGCTTTTTTCAATCAATCCACCGAAGATCCATCCGTCTCGCTATATTCTCTCCCCTGCCTTGCGAACGCGATTTAATGAAATCTGGGTTGACGAGATCACAGATATAAACGAGTTGTCAACGCTTGTAAAAGATTGGACGGGTTTTAAAAGACAGATTTAGGTGCAACCGTCAATATAGTGTCGTACGATGTTTAATACCGCCTAGTAACTGAATTGGGAAGCGCAATCAAAAAGCGAAAAAGAGTATGCAGTAACGTCGACTTTAGTTTCTTGGACCGCGTTTAAAAGAATATTTAGTGCTGTTACTTCAGACATCGTTTGCCTAACAAGCTCAAACGACTTTTCTTAGCAGCAACTACAAGGTATCCCAAGTTTAGCAACACACTTTTTTTGAATTGAACTTTTATATGTAATGTATACACATCTACAATTGGCTCACCGCTCTTTGAACTCTTTTAGAGCTTAGGATATCTTCATTTTATCTATTTATCTCAGCTTAGTTCAAAGATAGAGAGATGCCGTAGTCTATGAGCGTGTTTATAGTGGAAAAAAAATAAAAAGTCAAACCTTTATAACCTAGTTAGTATGATGAAATATCATATTTAAGGGAGGTACAAATGATTCTAGAATTAAACATCAAAAAAGGTGCTAGTGCTCCTGATTTGATATTGAAAACTCATCTTTATAAGCAATTTCAATTGTCACAAGTCGAACGTAAAAATGTCCTTCTTTCTTTTCACCCCCTGGCTTGGACCTCGGTCTGTGCCAAACAGATGAAATCACTCGAAGAAAACAAGCAAAAGTTCGAAGAACTTAACACAATTGCTGTAGGCATTAGCGTTGATCCTGTTCCATCAAAAAAAGCATGGGCCGAGAGTTTAGGGATAAAAGAAACATCTCTGCTTTCTGATTTTTGGCCTCACGGTGAAGTCGC
>CAYYMO010000199.1:0-4188 GCA_964472955.1 uncultured Methanomicrobia archaeon
ATAGAGCCAAATCGCTGGATTCCGAAGAAATTTGGAACACCGCCCTCACTATGTATCTCTTCAACGGCAGCCGAAATTCTGACCTGGACATCCTCTATCGGGCCCTCAACGCACCGGATCATGATTGAAAAATCGTTGCCCCTCAAATCACCGAGTACCACAGGTTTATCAGCCCTTCCGATGGGCTCGACCACGACGTTTGGCATTGTCAATGGTTCCCTAAGTTCAACATCATAGATGCTCATCCTTTGAGTCGTAGCAGCTCTTTTATCCTTCGTCCCCGCCCAGCTTATCCTCTTCTGACTGATGCCTAAGCGCCGCGATAAGTCGCGAACTACGTGGTGTGTCTCTGCATTCACCTTTGTTACTTTAACAATGACATATTTTCCCGTCGCTGAAAATCTATTGTCATAGACCTCGTCCACTTTAAAGTCTTCGACATTCTGCCTTATTTTCCCGCCCAAGCCTCGTGATCTCGTCAAGTATACTTCCATGCCAGCTTTGATGTCAACATCGGGAACAGGTATTTGAACCGTTTTCAATCCACTCACTACCCCCTATAAAAGCTTTAAATCGCTCGTAATTCTGTCTAGTTCGTCTTCTTTCGCGGGGCCTATCCCGAGGGCCGTGACGGTTCCTGGTGGAATCTCAGTGAGCCCTGCATCTACGATGAGGGCAGTGACAAATCCCTGCGCTTCAGCAATGGACTTAAGTTCATAGAGATCTTTAAGGGTGTTTGCTCGAAGAGCTATCTTTCGCTGCCCTTCGTTAAACCACCGCTTTTTTGTTACAGGGTCGGAACGCTCATAGGCCGCAACGGCTGCGTGAGCAAGTTGGACCGCTTTTTTTCCTGTAGAAAGTTTAAGATCAGCGCGAATTATAAGACACTGTTTATACTCCATAGTCGTACCACTATCTTTGTTCTGTGCATTATTATATTAGTTATCCCGTCCATCAATATGGCTCAGATTGATTAATATATCTCTACATCAATAGCTGCTTGAGCTTATGTTAGACTATGATGTGATCGTTGTAGGAGCGGGGCCTGCTGGTTCAATGGCTGCAAAATACGCTCAATCGAATGGCGCGCGTGTGCTTATGATCGAAGAACACTCGTCAGTAGGTGAACCTGTTCAGTGCTCAGGATTAATAAGCGTACGGGCATACAAGGGGTGTGAGGTGCCTAATAGCTTAGGTAAACGAGGAGTACGAGGGGCTAATCTTCACGCGCCTGACGGCCGTACGATCTCTATAGATGGCACAAAGACTATGGCCTACGTCATCGATCGTAGAGAACTTGACCGAGCTATGGCGTTAGAAGCGATGAGAGCTGGTGTAGAATCACTTGTGAAGACAAGATTCACTAATTTCACGCGAGAGGGTAAGCATATAGTAGTTAAGGCGGCAAGCCATGGTGAACCGACTGAGTTCAGAACAAGAGTACTGATAGGAGCTGACGGCGTACAAAGTTCGGTAGGACGGGCGGCAGGAATTGGAAGAGTAAAGAAAGTCATAACATGTGTACAGTCGGAGGCGTATGTAGGGCCGGATGGTGGTGACTTTGTGGATGTGTTCGTCGGGAGAGAAGTTGCCCCGGGATTTTTTGCGTGGAGCATACCGACAAACGAAAACACTGTGAGGATTGCACTGTGTTCAAATGGGGGGGCTATCGATCATTTAAATCTCCTCATGAAGAAAGTCCTTCCAAGCTATCCGGCCCCTTTGTTGAACTTTTTTACAGGCAGCATCCCATTTGGTCCTCCCGAATCAACAGTAGCAGATGGCGTCATGTTGGTCGGAGACGCAGCCGGACAGGTAAAGCCGACAAGTGGTGGTGGGATCTATACAGGTGCTGTATGCGCTAAAATCGCAGGAGAGGTTGCAGCTGACGCGGCAAACCGCCACGACACATCCAACAAGGCGCTGGCAGAGTACGACAGGAGATGGCGCTCTAAAATAGGCAGAGAACTTTTAATAGGTCTAAGAGTGCATGAGGCGTTGAATAAGCTGAGCGACGCGGACTTCAACGCCGTAGTGGCTGCACTTGACGACGAGCGGGTGCTCGATACAATAACCCGCTATGGGGATATGGATCGCCCATCACTCGTGCTAAGAAGATTATTGCTAAGCACGAAAGCACCGAGGTTATTGACGTTATTAAAGCCCCTCATAAAAGTTGGATTTAGAAGTTATTAGGTGGGGGGATTTACTGCGTCAAGGGGGCGTCTACGAACTAGACGCGTTGTGAGAAACTGACACGGTGATATTTATACGGGATTCTTCCCCCACTGCATGCTATATTTAAAGCTTATTCACAACTGTTATTGTATCACGTGGTGTACCGTATAATGATGGAATTACCAATTGACGTACAAGCTGATCGACCTGAATTCTTAATAAACCTGACACGAGTTGGAGTTACAAACGTTAAAAAACTCGTTAAGGTTACGAGACGCGATAAACGACCCATAATCTTGGTTTCTCAGTTCGATATATTTGTCGACTTGCCTTCAGACAGAAAGGGCGCAAACCTGAGCAGGAACTTCGAGGTCATGGATCAAGTCTTAGAGGATGCCTTACGAGCACCTGTGTTCGATATAGAGCAACTCTGCGGCCAAGTAGCGAATAAGCTCTTAGAAAAGCACGAATATGCGTCTCGAGCAGAAGTCAGAATGCAGAGTGAGTACATGGTAAAGAGACAAACTCCAAGCTCTGGCACAAACACTCAAGAGATTGCCAATATCTTCGCTGAGACCACCACTTATCGCGCAAAGAGTGAGCAGGGCAAAACGACGCGCCGGATGATCGGCGCTGAAGTAGTAGGTATGACCGCGTGCCCATGCGCGCAAGAGCACGTGAGAGAGCTTATGGAAATGCGTCTAAAAGAGCTTAACGTATCACAGAATGACATTGATGTATTCTTGAAGGACGTCCCGCTTGCGACACACAATCAGAGAGGGCGCGGAGTACTCTCGATAGAAGTCGGTGATGGGTATGAAGTGCCACTCGACACGATAATTGAGATCATAGAAGAGTCTATGAGCTCTAAAATCTATGAACTTTTAAAGCGGACCGATGAAGCAATCGTGGTCGAGACTGCCCACAAGAACCCAAAGTTCGTTGAAGACTGCGTGAGGACAATGGCACATAAAGTCGTTGAGGCTTTCCCATACCTACCAGATGATTCGATCGTTACCATAAAACAAATAAACGAGGAGAGCATCCATCGACACAACGCCTTTGCAGAGAGGGTAGCAACTCTAGGAGAGCTACGCGCAGAACTTACGACAGAGCAGTCTATAGAGCATAAGGCCTGCTGCCCGACATAAGGCTTTTGAAGAGGCAGTATTATTGGAACCCCTTAACCTACTCGAAGAAATAGAGAAGATGAACGAACAGATACGTAAAGCTCATCGTTCTCGCCTCGAGTTAGCGGAACAGTTTAACAGTGAGATAAGATCGCTCATTGCAGACTTTGAGGATACTCCTGACAACTTTCGAATCTTTGTAGATTTAATGAAGCGCCTCAACAGGATAACCCAGAGAATTGAGCGGGCTCGCCAAAATGACGCTCTCGATCACATTGAGCACTTTGATAAGGCGCTCACCGTCTTAAAGAAACGAAAATTTGAGACTGCAAAAAAAGAGTTAGACAAAATTACAACATTGGGTGTGTTAGCAAAACAGCGTTCACTGTTTGAAGCATACAAAAAGGCATATGGTTCGTTACGCGCAAGACGCGATGAACTGAGAGAGAATATCTCTTTCATGGAATTAAATTCGGAGTTAGCAAATAAAATTGATCTATCGCGTACAGAAGAATTATCTGAGCTAAAGCATAAGTTTGAATTTTACAATATGAAAGTAGGCGATTTGCTTGACGGTTATTTTGAAGCAAATCCATCGCGAGATTCTTTAAAAGTGGGACTTGACGCTGGTTACATTCCTGAGCTAAACTTTCCAAAGCCGTTCAGTCATGAGAGCGCCATCAAACTCTATGAGTTTCTGATAAACGAGAATTTGTCTTCGGAGCCGATAACCACATTACTCAAATATGCAAAGTACTCAGAAAACAAGCTCTCCCATTATGTCTCTGATACAACAGCCTTCAGGCAGGTCATGGAGACGAACATCGTATGGCTTGAGTCCCTTGGCGACATCAAAAATCGGGCGGCACTCAAACTCTCA
>CAYYMO010000200.1:0-2628 GCA_964472955.1 uncultured Methanomicrobia archaeon
CGCTACAACGCACAACATACCGGTGACTACAGCCTAGTGGCGGGAGTCCGCGCGTCGGACGACCGCTTAAATTGGAACTACATGACCGGAGGCATCGTGGAATCCTCCCCTGCCGTCGCCAACGGAATCGTCTATGTGGGGAGCAGTGACCACAACATTTACGCTCTCGATGTGGAAACTGGGGCGAAGGTGTGGAGCCATGCGACCGGAGACCGTGTACTTTCTTCTCCTGCTGTCGCTAACGGAATCGTCTATGTGGGGAGTAACGATAAGAACGTCTACGCCCTCGACGCCGCAACCGGGAAGAAGGTGTGGAGCCATGCGACCGGCGACGATGTGTGGTCTTCTCCTGCCGTCGCTAACGGAATCGTCTATGTGGGGAGCTGGGACCACAACGTTTACGCTCTTAATGCGGAAACTGGGGCGAAGGTGTGGAGCTATGAGACCAGTAACGCTGTGTGGTCTTCTCCTGCTGTCGCTAACGGAATCGTCTATGTGGGGAGTAACGATAAGAACGTCTACGCCCTCGACGCGGCAACCGGGGCGAAAGTGTGGAGCTATAGGACCGAAAATAGCGTACAGTCCTCTCCTGCCGTCGCCAACGGGATCGTCTATGTGGGGAGCGATGACCACAACGTTTACGCTCTTAATGCGTTAGCTGGATGGCTGGTGTGGAGCCATGCGACCGAAGACCGTGTACTTTCTTCTCCTGCTGTCGCCAACGGGATCGTCTATGTGGGGAGTCATGACCACAACGTTTACGCTCTTAATGCGAAGACCGGAGCGAAGGTGTGGAGCTATGCGACCGGAGGCGGTGTAGACTCCTCTCCTGCCATAACCAATAGGACCTTAGCCAACGGAGTCGTCTATGTAGGAAGCAATGACTACAACGTCTATGCTCTCAAGGCGGCGACTGGGAAGCTGGTGTGGAGCTACATGACCGGAGGCATCGTGTCTTACTCCTCTCCTGCCATCTACGACGGTGTCATCTACGTGGGGAACTGGAATCACAGCATCTACGCACTTGAAAAGTCATAACGAGTCTAACGCACGTGTGACCTCGACGATTTTATTGGTGCCTGCCACTATGAGGCATATGTCAGACGTCGGCAGCAGGTCGACAGAAGAATGAATGGATAGATAGGGTGAAGATGTTACTGAGCGGCCACACAAGCTGAAATAATTCCACATAAAAAAAGAGAGAGTAGAACCTTCTTATTTGGAGCAAATAGCGGTACCTATATATTCCATGCGTGTAGTAGTATGTGTTCTTGAGAACTACTATGAGGTGGGTTATCAACATGCACACACATGCCCCTCTTTCACTCATCGCAACCATACTTCTTGTTGCTGTTCTGGGCGCCGTGCCGGCAACCGCTCTTGCAGCGGGCACGGGCGAGACCACAATGTTCCACTACAACGCACAACATACCGGTGACTACAGCCTAGTGGCGGGAGTCTGCGCGTCGGACGGCCACTTAAAATGGAACTACCAGACTGAAGGCATCGTGAAATCCTGTCCTGCTGTCGCTAACGGAATCGTCTATGTGGGGAGTAGTGACCGCAACATCTACGCTCTCAATGCGGAAACAGGAAAGCTTGTGTGGAGCTATGCGACTGGGAGCCCCGTGGAATCCTCTCCTGCTGTCGCTAACGGAGTCGTCTATGTGGGGAGCGATGACGGTAATGTTTACGCTCTTAATGCGAAGACCGGGGCGAAGGTGTGGAGCTATGCGACCCTGGCTGCTGTGCTTTCTTCTCCCACCATCGCCAACAGAACCATCTATGTAGGAGGGGATGACGGTAATGTTTATGCCCTCAATGCGACGACAGGGAAGAAGGTGTGGAACTACGCGGCCAGGGATGCTGTATGGTCCTCTCCCGCTGTCGCTAACAGAATTGTCTATATCGGAAGTTGGGACGGTAATGTTTATGCCCTCAATGCGACGACCGGGAAGAAGGTGTGGAACTATACGACCTATGGTCATGTGGATTCTTCTCCTGCTGTTGCCAACGGAGTCGTCTATGTGGGGAGTCATGATGGTAATGTTTATGCCCTCAATGCGAAAACCGGGGCCAAGGTGTGGAGCTATGCAACCCAAGGCTATGTGGATTCTTCCCCTGCTGTCGTTAACGGAATCATCTATGTGGGGAGTAAAGACAAGAACATTTACGCCCTCAACGCGAAAACAGGGGAATTGATGTGGAGTTACTCGACATGGGGCTGTGCTGACTCCTCTCCTATAATAGCTAACGGAGTCGTCTATGTGGGGAGCAATGACCACAACATCTACGCTCTCGATGCCGGAACCGGGGCGAAGCTGTGGAGCTATATGATCGGAGACTCTATGGCCTCTCCTGCTATCGCTAACGGAATCGTCTATGTGGGGGGCGGGGATCACAGCATCTACGCCCTTGGCAAGACCTAAAGCTAGGTTCAATGCACTTACTGTTCCAACCGGTGATACTTTACTGCTCCTTGTTTCCACTGCTCGTCATAACTGTACCCTCTGCCCAGTGCTTCACTCACGTCACCCAACAAGTGATGTGTCCCAGTGGTGCTTGGGCAACAGTGACAAGAAAGTGAGAGGTGTCACTGCGATAGAATGGATCAGTGCGTGTTTCGAC
>CAYYMO010000201.1:0-2727 GCA_964472955.1 uncultured Methanomicrobia archaeon
TAGTTCGATTAACTCGATCCCCGGTATTCGCTGCAGATATACCTGAACTCCATTCAGACTAAAGGAAGGGGAGGTGTATTGGTGGAAGTGCTGCTAGGACGGGATAAGGTATATTTGCAATGATCATATTAAGTAATTGGAAAAGAATGATCGTGACTGTTGTAAGTATAGAATCTATTGCCAGGTTTGCCACCTTCTAATAATTTTCTTTCAATTGGTAATTTTTGAACAGACTATGTATCTTTCTAATTTAGCTTAAATATTGCGCCTGTGCAAAGTTTTTAAAAAGGTCGAAGAGCTTTCGGCTATTCAAATGATTTTTTTTCGCCTGCGATCGCAGTAGCCTTAATCGTGTATATTCTACTCTCAGATGGGTGTATATCTCTTTGCGTTTATACCATGAGGTCAGAATAAATATGAACCAAGAAAAAGTAAAGATCAGGTTAAGTGACGAATCAGCGGCATCTTTGGGTTGCTTGTTGGGCCGAGCACAACTGAGCAAGGAATACAGCTCACTATTCTATGATGCTAAAGCTGTTGAACTCGCTGAAAAAATTGACTATGATTTTTCAACAAGTAATATGCCGTTCAGAGGCATCATGTTTAACCTTTTCCTTAATGGTAATCTGCCGCAATTCAATCTATTTATGCTCAGAGCAAAACAATTCGACGATAAGTTGAAAGTGTACATTACCGAGCACCCCCGCGCATCGGTAGTGAACATTGGAGCGGGGCTTGACACGACATTTTACCGGGTAGATAACGGCATCATTCACTGGTATGACCTCGACCTTCCTGCGGTCATCGACGTCAGAAAGCAATTGCTCCCTGAACCTGACAGGGTAACGTACATCGCGAAATCCCTCCTCGATCCAAGTTGGTGTGATGACATCGAACATACCGACCATGGGGTATTCTTGGTAGCTGGTGGGGTGTTACCTTGGTTTAACGAGCCAGACGTAAAGCAGTTCTTTTCGACGTTAGCAGACAACTTCCCTGGCAGTGAAATCGTGTTTGATGCTGTATCAAGAGTAGACAACGGCGTCGGGGCATGGATTGACATGTTTCCGCCGGGACAGCGAGACGCGATGAGAGCAGCGTGGATGGATGCATTGAAGGACTGGTGGGAGAGGGCGCCACAGGACCAGAAAGACAAACTAATTAATCTGATAGCTACACTCCGGGCACTAACAAAGCCGAAAGGTAAGAAGTGGGCCGATCTTGAATTGTGGTGGGATCAGCTCAGCTCTAAAGAACGGGATCAGGCATTACACGATTTCATAGCGTCCTCTCGCAGTAGCGCAGGTGGGTGGACATTAGAAGATGCGAATGAAATTACAAAGTGGGACAGTCGCATCACCGTGATAGATCAGTTCCCGATTTTCAGAAACATTCCACGCGACTCGTTGGGCGCAGATATCCGAACATTACTGGACTACAGTGATAAAACTGGGAGATCAAATATTTTTCACTTACGACTTTGATATCAGAGACTTGTGATGAAGTAATGAAATCAACAGTTAGTTGTTATAACAGGTTGGGCGAACCTTTTCCACAGCGTTTATTAATATCAACACCTACCGCTACGAATTTACGAAGGGAGGATTTATGCGCCTCTCAGTGACATAGGTAAAATCTTGTTGGCGAGACGTAGAAGTTAACTCAGGACACCAGAAAATTTCAGACAATAACCTTGCAGTTGGATATTTACCCTTCGATGTTGCAGCTACATGAGGAACACAGAGAGTCAATATGGCTGCAATCAATAAACATGTCTATGCTTTTTTATGTTCTAATAGATCGCCATTCAACCTTACTTTTTAAACACGCATCCATTATCTCACGACGAGTCGACAGATTGGCTTACAGTGTTCGCATGGTTTGTAACCAGCAGCCTGCGCATCGCACGGGGTGTAAAAACATACTCTATTTTCAGGTTTAATTATTGTTGCCCAATAACAGCTTCCATAATGGTAAACGTGTGTCTGTGCATTACCGACGAACGTACAGCTTGCTTCTTTGACAGTTGGTTTCGATATTTGCTCAGGAATCTTGTGCGACACTGCACCGATGATACTGACAGTCCCCCCTACCGAGATAAGAATAAGGAGCGTCGAAAATAGCGATAACATCTGTCTCTTCATGGAAATTCGCCACTCTGCTGATAGGCCGTGCTGTCTGAGGCTAATCGACCGTTAGTTTTTAAAAACAAGTACAAATGCGCGCGTAAGTAATAAAACTAACTCCATTTTTTAGCGCGATACGTGCCTTTGAGCCTACTCGTCAAAGATGACATGCAGCACCTTCACGTAACATAAATACGAATCAAAAACGCGCAAAGTTTTATGCATGAGGAGAACTTCTAATTACGGGAAAATTTTCCCTACAAGAAGGGATAGAAATGAAAAAACAGCTTTTGGTTGTGTTCATAATTACTATTGTGCTAGCTACTGTGTTTGTCGCAGGATGCACTGGGGGTGTTACGAATACCACAAGTCCTTCATCTGCAACATCAACTGTTACAAAAACTTCAAAAATAAATGCAACGACGACACGGAGCTCAGTAACAAGTCGGAAAGCGACGACAGTGCCAAGTGCAAGTCCATCTAAAATACCGACAATGACACCGACTGCTAACACAGCGGGCTGTAACTTTGTTGGTGATATAAGCACACATTTTTTTTACTCTGGCCGGTGTCCATGCGTCTCAAAAATTAAACCTGAACA
>CAYYMO010000202.1:0-15451 GCA_964472955.1 uncultured Methanomicrobia archaeon
ACCGATCTCCCGAACGGCTCCTCCCAGATTCCAGGATGCACGAAGAGGTCTGCACTTCTATATACCTCTGGTAAGTCCTTATTTTCAATTTTTCCCAAGAATTCGACTTTTTCGCTCACTCCAAGATTTCGCGCGAGCTCCTTCAGTTCACTCTCTTTGCGACCGTGGCCGACAATTTTTAGCTTCACTCCTTTCTCACGCAAAAGATGTACCGCGTTTAACAGCACGTCGACCCCTTTCGCTTCGTAAAGCTGTCCAACATACAGTATCGTGAGAATTCCCGTAGATTCCGCGGAATTAGAATTAATAAAGCGAGGGTCAACCATGTTGGGTATGACGGCTATTTTGTCATCAGCGATGCCCTTCTTAACAAACTTTTGCTTTAAGACCTCTGAGAGAGCTATGTACTTATCAACGCGCTTATCAGCCTTCAATGAAAGATAGCCGTAGAGAACATTTCTGAAGTAAAAAGAAGTTTTTAAGATGCTATCTATACTCGAAAATCCAAAATGTGAATATATGCATCGCACGCACGCACCTACTGTGAGGCCGTTGCATCTGCCAGAGGGCCCCAATAGGGTTTCAATGGGACAAATTAATTGGTAACTGTTGAGGGTAGCGACAGTCGGAACATTGAGGGCTTCTGCTGCAAGGAGTTGCCACCCCCTGTAGACGTGAATGACGTCATGGGATCCCACCAAATGTCGTAAGTGCATGTAAGTGCTCACGTTCAGTGACAAGAGGCGGGGTGCCCCTTCATGTAATTTCTTGAAGACTTTTATGCCCACACCGTTTAGTCTTGTCTCTGAATAGGCGTCTCCATCAAAGGCATATACGGTGACTTTATGCCCTCTTCTCACAAGCCTCTCAGCAAGCAGTTTTTCACTGACCTCTGAACCACCACAAGTATGCAAGTAGCTACTGGGAATGACAAGTCCGATGTCCATTGCGTCACTCTGATACATTAACACGCTTCACGTTCGTTAACGATACTTTTTGTAATAAGTATTTAATACTTTAGCATTTATGTTGTGTCGATGAGCGCTCCCCTAGTGTCAGCGGTCGTACTTAACTGGAACGGCAGAGAAGATCTTATCGAATGTTTAGAGAGTCTTAAAGAGGTGAATTACCCGAATCTAGAGGTTATAGTAGTGGATAACGCTTCGACTGATGACTCAGTTGACGCAACAAGAAGCAAGTTTGAGGTAACAATCGTTGAGAACGAGAAGAACTTAGGCTTTGGAGGGGGGTGTAATTCTGGACTTGCAATCGCGTCAGGTGAGTACCTCCTCTTTATGAACAACGATGTGACCGTTGATGGTGGGTTCTTAACTGAGCTCGTCAAAGTCGCTGAAGCAGATCCGAGCGTTGGCATTGCGGGGCCCAAGGTGTACAATTATTATAAGAGACATGAGCTATGTTCGGCAGGAGGGCAGATCAATCTAGCTAAAGGGGTAATGAGGGAGTTTGGCGTCTTCGAAGAAGATAACGGACAGTATGACAGGGTACGTAACGTGGATTTCGTAACAGGTTGCGTTATGCTGGTCAGAAAATCCCTTATAGATATCATTGGCGTATTTGATCAGCAGTATTTCATATACCTTGACGATGTGGATTTTTGCATAAGGGCATCAAAGGCGGGGTTTGCTATAGTGTATGTTCCGAGTTCGAAGATCTGGCATAAGATTTCAGCTACTTTCGGATACGTGAGTCCTTTGTCCTTCTATTATTCACTTCGAAATCGCATAATATTCGAGAAGAAATACACTTCAGACGTGCAGAAGTTCATATTTGTTGTGTATTTCATGTACGAAAGCGTGCTGTTTTTCGGATATTGCGTTCTGCGAGGAAGACAGGAGTTGATACGACCGTTCTTCAGTGGATTATCTTGGCACCTTACGAGGAAAAATAAGCGACGAGTTTTTACCTCATAATTAGTTTAACAGCGTTTGAAATGCGCGGACAGCACAAAACGCTCGTAAGAGAGCACCGCGCGAGTTCAGGGAAAGTAGTTGAATGCAAATTTAGTAGCAAACTTTCAGTAGTTTCTGCCGTCGGTGACTAGGATGAGATACGTGATTGTAACTCCCCTCCCCTTTGCATTAACGCCGGATCAGTGTTATGCAGTTGACGAGTTGTGGGGCTGGTATTTGGCAGCGGAGCTTGCAGCTTTTAGCAATGTGTGCGTCTTTGCTCCGCGGAGCATAGCCTTCGAACCAACTATATTTTCTTACATATTCCCGAAGAATTCTTCCATCACGTTTTATCCATTGCCAAATTGTACAAACCGATTCCAATTTCTGATAAAGTTACCTAGAATATTATACGCGCTCTCTAGAAATATTAAGGAAGAGGACCTCGTACACTCGGTGGGTGCAGTTTACCTGCCTATAGGCATTACTGCGAACATTCTCTGCTTGCTGCGAAGGCACAAAAAAAGAATTTTCGTACTAGATGAGGATTATGTTGCAAATGTTGCCCTCACCATCAAATCGGAGAAGGATACGCGCAAAAAAGTGGCTTACATCATGATCCGACCTCTATACGACTTCATCATTAAATTTTGCATAGCTACTACCCCTTTGACGTTTGTAATCGGAGCCGCTCTCTACAAGAACTATGAAAAGTGTGGGAACGTAAAAAAGATTCACGCATCATGGGTGAGGGAGAGAGACATACTTGCACCGAAGCACATCGAAGAAAAATTAAAAAATGCTGCAGAGAGGGGGCATTGCAAGATACTTTTTGCTGGGCGTCTTATTCACATAAAAGGACCGCTCATCGCCGTTAAGACAGTTAAAGTTTTAAAACAGAGAGACGTTCCAGTGACGCTCGATATATATGGACAAGGTGCTCTGCTAAAGGAACTAGAAGACTTCGTCAGTTTAAACGATTTGTCTGATGTCGTTAGCTTCAAAGATCTGCTCCGCTACGATGCCTTTTATCGTATTTTAAGACAGTACGATGTTATTATCGTTCCAAATGTAAGCGGTGAGCAGCCTAGAATCATTTTTGATGCGATGGCGAGTGGAGTTGCTGTAGTCGGCTCTAAAATAGACTCATTTACGGACATTATCTCAGATGGGGACAATGGATTGCTTTGCACTGCAGGGGATCCCGAGAGCTTTGCCTTTGCGATAGAGAGCCTTTTTACGAACACACAGCTATTAGCGAGGGTACTCTATGGTGGCATCGAGACAGCTAAAGAGAATACAATAGAGTTGATGAGTGCAAAAAGAAAGCAAATAATTGAAAGTGTGTTTTCTAACAGGTGACGCGGAACTCCATGGGAAGAGCTGTTAGGAGGAGAACTCCATTTTATCATAGCGCGAAGAATGCGAGAGATGTCAACGTGGGTGTCCACTTGCATCTCACGCTTTTCTCTAGCGTTCTGTGAGGTTCGAGATGCCATAGCTAGTGTTTTATATTACGGTACAATTAATTGTGAGATGAGATGCCCACTAAAACTACTCGTCACGCTGAGCTCAGGCTTGCTGTGCTTTTATTTGCAATACTTGCTTTAGTGTTGTACTCATATGCAGACAATCAACACCACAACTATACGAGTGGTGTTTACACTTTTGGAGAACAGTATGACAATGGAAGTGCAAGGCAGCCCACAAAACTTCAAGACTTCGCGACCTATTTGACGATGGATGTAGGGTTAGTCACGTTCAATAAGATGCTTTTAACTGTTCTCGGCGTCAGTAATGCGCAGGAGAACTTTACGAACTTTTTCCCCCTTCAGACCCTCCTCTTAATCCCGACTGTTCTTATCTTCTACTTTGCAGTGAGGAGGGCTGACAGCGTAAACCCCGAATACCTTGACGGACTGCTTATCGTCATTTTCGCGGCGGTTTTTGCTCGTAGCATTCCAGTTTACTATCTCACACAGCGATTTACCGGAAACGCCTTCTTCGGGTGGGCACTCTGGATACTGACACTTGCGTTGCTGGTTGACTACCAGAAAAAGACGCCATATAAATACAAAATGGTTATGCTTGCTGCTATTGTGGTTTTCATCACAATGTATCACACTGGCGTCCTAATGGAGATATTGCTGCTCGCTAATTATCTCTTCGTATCGATAGCCTACAATACATACGCGCATGCGACCGATAAACCCCGCCTGCCGGTGATGTACAAGGAGACAGCGCTCATCATAGGCTGGGCAGTTGCGTTCATGCTGTTTATAAACAACCAGCTCTTTTCCCTCATACTCCTTTACTTTTCGCCCATACTGGTTGCATTGCTCCTCGTCATGTTTTTGACTGTTGTTGCTGTTGTGTTGGGCTATCTACTACTGAGAAGCGGCAAATTGCGAAGGTATAACATTAACAGTCGAATTTTGGTTGCTATTCTGACATTTATAATAGTGTTCGTCATCGTTGCCTTGAATAAGAGGGTGATCGCAATAACAACGTCAGTCTTTGGTCTGAGCAAAGCATCTATTTTCACCCCCTATTTATACCAGACCAGTTTAATTGAAGACGTAACCCGCCGTGCATCTATAATAGCTCAGCTAGGACTTATAGCCCTTCTCCTCTACCTTATTTTGTCGTCGAAGCATGTACATGTGAGATACAAGCTTCTGTCGATAGCTCTCACATCGTCACTTATCTGCGGGACAGCACTTATCTCCCTCACCTTAGGGACTACCATTGGGGTTAGCCGAGCCCTCGAATGGTCATTCATTTTACTGCTCTATTTGATAGTCATTACTGTCACATTCATCGCACGTTGGAGACTTGAACGATTGGTCAGTGTGAAGTCTGTAGTTGCGCTCGGTGTCGCGATACTTTTTGTAGCGACGTTTGCCAACGTTCACGCTATGGCTGACTACAATTCATACGCTATTGTCTATGACTCAAACACGAAATACGCCCTCGAGTTTGCGAACAAAGATCATCTACAACTCTTTGGAGACTTAAGAAGCGCGGGGCGTTATATGATGCTGAGTGGCGAGAATATTGCATACGTCTTTTTAGAGGGACAGAGGGATACAAAAGTCCTCTCAAATGTGCTCTATTCACAGAGGCCTGATGCAGCGACGCTACTAAACTATTGCATGAGCGTCGGCTATTTCAAAGACGAACCACTGGGTGTTATCGTATCAGAGAATAACTACAGGGTTGGCTTTTATGGATTTGATAACCTCTACAAGCCTTTAAAAGCTGACTTCTCCAAACAGGAGACATTCGATAAGGTGTATGATAACAGCAAGAGTTGCCTCTACCTAACAAGCCAATCTCAAATTTCAAGCTTTTAGACAGCTTGCAAGCAGCTGGTCGAACCGCTTAAAGCGTTCCACGTTGGAGAATATCCTCGACCGTTTTAGCCCTTCGTCACCCATTTTTGCTGCCATAGTGTGATCATTTAGAAGCTCTATCACGGCTGATGCAACTTGATTGTCGCTCCCATCAGTCAGTATGCCTGTTTTTCCGTGAACAATGGTCTCACCAATGCCCCCCTCGTTTATACCTATGACCGGTTTTCTGCTTGCCATAGCTTCAATCGGCACGTATCCAAATGGCTCTCGCCGTGGTACATACGCGACAGCGAAGCAACTCGCATAGAATTTTCTGAGCGAGGCATCGTCGACCCTCTCAATAAATTCTACGTTGACACCAAGATCGTTTGACATGCGAATAAGTTTTGACTTTTCAGGGCCGCTTCCGACTACTCTGAGCACGACAGTTGGATATGTCGCGTTAACGATTGACATCGCCTCAATCAGAACATCGATGCGCTTTTCCGGGATAAGTCTCGCAACTGTGAGGACAATATCACCTTCTGGGTCAGCGCAATAGTAACTCCCTAAGTCGATCCCGGGGTATATCACGCTTGATGGGAGCGTATAAATTTCCTTCACATAGTTAGATGTATAATTGCTATTTGTAAAAATGTATTTACATCTCCTTGCTCGCTCCTTGTCAATTTTTACCATAAAACTCCGCAAATGGGGTATGAAGTGCTTCAGGAGTGCATTCTTCATCGCAGGCGTTTCGCCGAAGGTGTCATACAAGCTTCTTATCGGCTCCTGACAATACCAGAAATGCGGTATTTCGTCCATTTTTGCGTAGTGAGAAGGGACACTGTACGCCAGCGAGACATCATGTTTGCCCGTAACCAGATTTTTATTCGAACAATACGCATAATAAAGGAAATCAACGAAGAAGTTGAACTTGGTCTGACGCCCGGATTGATGCGGGAGCCACTTATCGACTACTGTAACGTCATTCATCGCTATGCCGAACAGCTCAGGGATCGACTGGTCATAACCTGATGTATAAACCGTTACGCCGTTGTTCTCTGCAAAATGCGCTATATCATTGAGCACAAGTTTTTCAGCCCCACTTACAATGTCGAAATGCGGATGAATTATAGCAATGTCTACGCCTTTAAGCACTGTTATGCCTACCTTCAAACTTCCTACGTGACTTAAGCTCCTTTAGACTCTCCCTTATACCCAAGATCACACCGTTTTTAAAGAGCTCGCGGTCGCTAACCTTACGAGCATCTTGTACGACTCGTCTCTTCTTCATAACTCGCCCCAAGTTGCGGATAAATGATAAATTACCGTGAATAATTGATATCGCCATGGTGAGCTTTCCATATATTACAAACTGGGAGATTTTGTAGATGTCATACGCCATAGACGTCATTGTAGCTAGCAAAAAATTTTCCGGCCCGAAATTTTTTGCGATATTATAGAGTCGGTTTCGCTGATATAGGAACATCTTAAATGGCGAACTATCCGTCCCAAATGAGCCGCCAAACTTATGGTACACCACCGAAGTTGGTATATATTTTATCTTGTACCCAGCAATCCACGCTCTCAAGCAAAAATCGACATCCTCGAAGTACGCAAAGTAGTCGGGATCAAAACCACCCAGCTTGCAGAATACATCTTTTCTGACGAGCATCGCGCCGCCGCTTGTGCAACCAACAAACTTCGGTTGGTTGTAGTCCTCTTTCTCTTCCATCATAAAACCAATGTCGTATCCCGCACCCGTTATCGTGACCGCTCCACCCGCGTGATTTACGTAGTTCCTGCTTTCATAAAAGAGCATCTTACTTCCGCAAGAAGCTACTTTCTCATCCTCCTCAATACCTTCTACGAGTTCAGAAAGCCATGCAGGTTCCACTTCAACATCATTATTTAAAAATGCTACATATTTACCGCAAGCGTATTCGACACCTGCGTCGTTACCTCTGGAAAACCCATAGTTAGACTCAAGTCCCACGACCCGGACCCACGGGAAGCGCTCTCTTACATACTCAACGGACCCATCTGTTGAGGCGTTATCTACCATGATGACCTCACGTGCCAGGTAGTCAAGGTTGCCTAGAGATCTGAAGCAGTCCTCTAGAAACTCCCGCCCGTTGTAGTTCAAGACAATCACTGATACTGTTGGAAATTCAAGATTCATACAAATGTGTCACAGTCAAAGTGCATTGAATTCAACAGGGCTTATAGGTTACTGAAACGCTTTTTTTTAAAAAAAAGCAAAGGTGGTGCCCCGCAATGAGTGGGGAATCTTTAGGTGCGCTTCAAATTAAATTAGTCACGTTTTTTTACAGCTTTGTGTTGGCTATATAAAAGTATGGCAGTGGTTTATTTCCATTGGAGCAGTTAATTCCACTGGAATTTGAAATAACGCACGCTTTTCGACGAATTATTAAACTGCCATTCGAAGCGCATATTTTATTGCGTCCATCATCAACATTATTGCTGCGGTATCAAATCGACCTGAATTAGCTCCCGGAGCGCATTCATGCGTTAAAATTACGACAGATCTGGCAGTTGCATTAGCCCTACCCTACTGAGAGTGGGTATAACACGGATGGGTTAGAGGTGCTACGCCAGTATAGCAAGTTCATTCTTTTGACTTCAGAGACCACGAAGCAGCGTCGTGGCTAACATAACTATTTACTTAAAGTTAATGACGGCAATGTGATGGCGGTGCAAATTAGCCTCGTAAATACGTCTGATAGATTTATAACTACATAAATTTACAAACGCAAAATTGTACTTCGGTATATTTATCGTGGCACATTCATCGTTTTTGAATCGAAAATTTTTAGTTTTTCAAGCCTTGTCTGCTCATTTATCATATCGCGAAGTGATGCTATGATGCCAAGCTGTTTGATTTGCGAGTCAGACAATATCCTGTTCTTTTGAATGTAAGATCTCTTTTTGATACTTGTATTTAGACTCTTTAAGAAAGTCTCACTTCCTTTGATTATCGCTTTAGCACTTTCATACTTCTTGTGGCGGATGAACCGGAGAATTCTATATGTATCGTACGCGAGAGATACCACCATGGCCTTTATGATGGTTTTAGCCTCGAAATGTTTTATCACATTCGCGAGTCGGTTCTTCTGACAGTAGTAAATCCGAGTGCTCGATGTCTTCTTTCCAAAAGAGCCGCCGAATTTGTGGTATGCAATGGATGAAGGGACGTACATCATTTTATAACCAAACTCCCACGCTCGCAATCCAAGATCGACGTCTTCAAAGTATGCAAAGTAGTCGGGATCAAAACCACCCAACTTGCAGAATACATCTTTTCTGACGAGCATCGCGCCGCCGCTTGTGCAGCCAGTAATGCCGATCTTGTTAAATTTTTCGCCATCAAATTCACCGAACCCCCTGTCATAGCCTCCTCCGCTATAATCCAGCATAGCTCCCGCGTGATTTATCATGTCTCTTCGTTCATGGAAAAGCAGTTTGCTTCCGCACGATGCAATCTTTTCATCACTTAAAACTACCGTTACAAGCTCTATGAGCCACCTCACATCGACTTCTACGTCATTATTTAAGAATGCGACGAGCTCCCCCTTCGCGTGTGTGACTCCCAAATTACTGCCTTCTGCAAAGCCTTTGTTCTCGTCAAGTTCCACGACCCGTACCCACGGGAAGTGCTCTCTTACATGCTTAACGGAGCCGTCTGTTGAGGCGTTGTCTACCATGATGACCTCATACGCCGGGTAGTCAAGGTTGCCAAGAGATCTAAAGCAGTCCTCTAAAAATTCTCGCCCGTTGTAGTTCACGACGATTACCGATGCCATTGGGAATACAAGGTTCATATGAATAAGTAGTGTGCTGCCGATGAGTGTTAATCGAACAGCGTCAGGTTATAACATATCTCTGACCCGCCATATAATCATACGAGTTGTCGGTTGAGAGGCGTATGTCATAGTCATTTATTATATGCACGGCTATTTGGTTATACCCTTTATCATCGGCTGTCGTGTGCCATACCCATGTGTTGTTTGTTGACCAATCCTGAACGATTGTAGAGTTGTAACTCGTCGAAGGACCTGCAAGGAAGAACCTGTACTTTAGCTGCCCTCCATTTTGGTCATATGCGACTACAGTCCACGTTACATCGGTTCCTGCCGGCTGTGGTGGTGGGATGCTGCGGTACAAACCAATAAATTTCGGAACGTGATCTTTATCCACTTTATAGTAGTGTGCAAAGCCGTTCGTGTATATCTTGTCTATTCGGTCAATGTTGTTGAGACCCCCAATGTCTCTCTTCCAACTCTCCTCATTCACGTTGACCTTTCCGTCAAAGAACTTGTCGGGTGAGTTTGTGATGAATAGATAGTCTATACCCGTAGTGTTGTATCCCTGCCACGTCCTAAGCTTTTTGAAGTTCATACCTTCAAGCATCGAACCATTCCTGCCCCCCCAATCACTTGCGACGAGCTCACCTGTGTAGTATCTGTAGGGCGGTGAATTTTTACTGTCTGCGAGAGTTATAGCGCCTGGATCCTTGCCTAATGTCCACGACATACCCGCTCGTGCTCTGTCGTCCACGGGCCCGATCACATTGAAGCTTTTGTCAAAGTTGAGCGCCAGCACAGCAACGTTTATCAGACTTACAGCGATCAGAATGGGGATGACCCCGCGTACGAGCTTTGAAAATTTTGTGTTACGTGTATCCCGCACGGCCTGAATTAATCCTATTGTTGCTATTATACCATAAATCACGGCGACCCAGTTCAGAAGGCGCCCTCCCACATCTATCCCACCAAGCGAATCAACCGAGCGGTTGCCGCCTGAAACCACCTCACTTGCAGAGCCAACTTCAAACTGTAAAATGAAGCCAATGACCATAGCGATTGAAAGAAAGATCAAAGTGACGAACAAATATCTATAAAACGCGTTGTCATCACTGCGCTTATTAAGACTGTTGCGTTTCAATGACTGTGTCGCAGCGTATGCCACGAGAGGAGCAATTGGTAAAAGGTACGGGACATACCCTGACTGGAATCTTGCTAAAAATGAATATCCAATAACAAGAAGTCCCAGCAAGAACGTAGATAAGAGGACATGCCCTGCTCTCGTTTGATTTATTTTGGAACTCAACGCCTGCGAAGGATCGTCATTTTTGTAACCACTCTTTGCAAACGCCCTTATTCGAGCGATAATGACTGGAATATTGAAGCGATCAACTAGCATGAATACAGCATAAAGCGCAACAAGGCCAATGATGGCAAACGGGTAAACACTCGCAAATGCACCCACGTACCCGTTTACGACGCTATAGAAGATGTACCATGGGAGAAAAACGAGTGGAATGTACGCGAGCGCAGCAAATCTAAGCTCCCTTACAACAAATGGCATGGCAACTATCGACATCGCTATAAAACTAAGCTGATGCGTGAACACGGTCGTCAGCATGAGTGCTGTCAGCATCAAAAACGTATAGGTTTTTGATACGCGTCCGTTATAGTACAAGTAGAAGAGTAAAAGTGCTCCAAAGAACAATATGTAACCAACGCACTCCTCGATCATCCGGGACTGCTGATGTGTAAGACCGTTAAACGTCCCAACATAGAGGATCATGAGTGGAATGCACCAGTGCTTATGTTCACCCGAGTTGGAGGCTATAATATATATCGTCACAGCCATCAAAACAGGAGTGATGATCTGGAGCGGATACTGAGCGAATGTAAAGAGGTTAATTCCAGTAAATGCAGAGAGCGTAGATACGAGGGAGTGCATGCCGACCGAATACATGCCGTAGTATATCGATTGCGGGTATTGAGGGGTATAACGTCCAGAAATCAGGTATCGATTGCTGTCTGCAAGTAGCATCCACATATCGGAATCCGCAGTATACCTCCACAACAAAAGTGAGTATGCGACCCTTACTGCCGTTATTGCTGCTGTTATCGATGCGATCGTCGCAAAGTACCTTCTATTCAAAAATCGGACCTCTTATTCGTCAGATCCCTTACCTGTCTTCGTATCTTAAGGAGGGATTTAAACATATCTATCGAATCGCTCAAGGCGTGTACCTTGCTGTTAGTCTTATTGCTCCAAGTTATGGGCACCTCAACTATTTTAAACCCCCTGCTGTGCGCCTTCGCAATTAGCTCTGTATCAAACGCAAACCTGTCGCAATGTATGTCGAGATTCTCCCACAATTCGCGCCGGAATGCCTTGCAGCCACACTGAAAGTCCGATACGTTTATTTTCAAGAGGAGTTTCGCAAGTGCGATGTATGTTGCTCCAAATAATTCCCTCATGATCGGTTGTTTATACGTTATGACAGACTGCGATAGCTTCCGTGAGGCTATAGCGATGTCTGCTCCACCATCAATAGCCGAAGCTAGTCTCATAAAGTCTTTTGGATGAATCGACATGTCGGCGTCGATAAATCCAAGTACCTCTCCGTCAGCCAGCTTCAACGCTCTTTTTATGGCGGCACCCTTACCTCTCCTGACGGTGCTGCTTGTAAGTTTAACCATCTTATGCTCTGAGGCGAATTCCTGCGCAACCTCTCGAGTTCCATCAGTCGAGGCATCTTCGGCTATAATTATCTGAATATCGCTAAACTTGCTTAATTCTTCAAGCAGTTGGCCTATAGAGCCGCCTTCGTTGCAGGCTGGCACTGCGATAGAGATCATCTCTTCGAATAAAATGCTTCAGTTGTGATAAAAGTTACCATGCCTTCTGGCGACGTTGAGAGTATCGAAAGTTTGGGAGGCGCTTACGCGTCTCGCGCTAAAAGCCTCGTGCGGGTACATAATAGAACTATGTTGAAATGTGGTACATTTAGCGATGTGCATTCGTGATTGGAGCGCTTAATACCTATAGTGATTGGAAAATTATTAGTAAGATTGAATTTTGTATTAAACTACAATTTTAGTTCATCCGTTATACCGCTATTGAAAAGTGATATTATTGGACTCAGAAGATACCGCAGCAGCAAAAAAGGTAAGTGTAGTCATCCTGAACTACAATGGAGTCGAGCATATAGATGAATGCCTCTCGACCGTTTTGAATCAGACGTATCCGCACTATGACGTAGTAGTCGTCGATAGCGCTTCGTCTGACCTTAGCGTGAATTACATACAGAGTAAGTACCCCGACGTCATGCTGCTTCCTTTTAAGGAGAACCTTGGTTATGCTCGCGGGAATAATATTGGAATAGAACATACCGACGGCGATTACGTGGCTATTTTAAACAACGACACGATCGTGGAGCCCGATTGGATTAAAGAACTCGTAAAAACGCTACAATCGCGAGATGATGTATGTTTTGCAACGTCGAAACTCAAGATATACCATGACCGCGATACCATTAACGCTCGAGGGATAGTCATTCACTACACGGGTCCATCGTTCAACAATGGGCTGTTCGAGCGCGATGATGATAATAGCTCTCAAATGTCGGTTCCAGGAGTAAATGGCTGTGCCTTTGCTGCAAGGAGAGACGTCTTAAAGGAGATCGGAGCGTTTGATCCAGACTTCTTCATGCATATGGAAGACGCCGACCTCTCTTTGCGGGCGCGACTTGCGGGTTACGACATCTTGTATGTGCCGACATCAGTTGTCTACCATAAGTACAGGCTCAACATAGGAAGCAACGAAAAGTTCTACCGGCTCGAGCGCAATCGCTATCTTCTGCTTCTTAAAAGCTACAGCGCACGAACTATTGTAGTGTTACTGCCTGCGCTCCTCCTTACAGAGCTTATGATAATTGGTTATACGTTCATATGGGGTAGATCTTACATGTCTAGTAAACTTAAGGTTCTCAAGTGGTTGTACCGAAATAGGAAGCGCATAAAAATAAAAAGAGAGCAAGTTCAGAAACTGCGGAAAGTCAATGATACGAAGGTTCTAACAGCCCTTGGCAAGACGATGCCAGCGAATCAGCTGAGCGCAAACTCTTACATCCAAAAGGGCGTTGAGATATTTAATCTCTTGTTTAAGGGGTCGTACTCTCTTCTCAAATACTTCCTCTGACGTACCGCAAGCCTACAACAATAAATAATTTGACTGCAACAATATTTATAATGGGGAGATTATTTTACTAACTACCTGTTACTTATCCTACTACGCGCTATAACGAAGTTTATTATGGGGGTCTTCAATTGGTGAAAACTCTGAAAGAGATTAACGAAAAGATCCGTGATGGAAGCGTCCACGTTGTCACCGCTGACGAGATGCCTCATGTCGTGGCAGAACTCGGATTAGAAGCAGCAGCAAAAGAGGTCGATGTGGTAACCACTGGAACCTTCGGGGCTATGTGCTCTTCCGGAGCTTGGATGAACTTCGGTCATTCTGACCCCCCAATAAAGATGAGTAAGGCCTGGCTCAACGATGTTGAAGCCTATGCCGGAGTCGCGGCAGTCGATGCGTATATCGGCGCCACGCAGCTCTCAGAAACACGAGGGCTTGAGTACGGTGGAGCGCACGTCATAGAAGATCTCGTTGCTGGAAATGAGGTTGAACTCAAAGCAATAGGTTTCGCTACTGACTGTTATCCGAGAAGGAGCATTGAAACCTCGATTACCATCAACGACCTTAATGAGGCCATTATGCTCAATCCGCGCAACGCGTACCAAAAATACGCCGCTGCTACGAACTCCTCCGACCGGGCAATGTACACCTATATGGGGACCTTACTTCCGAAGTTTGGAAACACCACGTATTCAGCTTCGGGAACTCTTTCGCCAATTTACAACGATCCTGATTATGAGACAATCGGCTTAGGGACGAAAATATTCCTCTGTGGAGCTGAAGGGTTCATAATAGGCAACGGCACACAGCATGATCCGGTAAACAACTTCGGGACGCTGATGGTACGTGGAGACCTGAAGGCTATGAGCAGTGAATATCTCAGAGCCGCGACCTTTCATAAGTACGGGACGTCATTGTACGTAGGAATAGGAGTACCAATACCAATATTAAATAAAAGGCTTGCCGAAAAGACTGCCATAAGCGACGGTGAAATAATGACGAACGTTGTTGACTACGGGGTTGCACGGAGAACAAGGCCGGTGATACGAAAAGTATCCTACGAAGAGTTGAGATCCGGGGCAATTGAGATTAATGGCAAGGAAGTGAGGACATCATCTATGTCAAGCTACTTTAAAGCGAGAGAAGTAGCCGATGAACTCGCTCAGAGGATTAAGAACGATACGTTCCAGCTCACCGCTCCGGTAATGCGAATTCCTCTAAACGTAACGCCCAAGCCCATGAGGCAAACCGCTAAAGTCCCGCTCACGCGGGATGTCATGACACCAGGGATAATCATAAAAGAAGCCCTCAGCATTCAGCAAGCGGCAAGGATAATAGTTGAAAAACAGGTAAACCATTTACCTGTCGTCTCAGACGATGAGAAACTCATCGGAATTGTCACGGCTTACGACATCTCTAAAGCAGTAGCGCGCAGCAAAGGTGACGGGCTCAACAACATAATGACCAAACGGGTGATAACGGCATCGCCTGATGAGCCAATCGATTTAGCTGCGAGAAGGTTGGAACGCCATAACATATCTGCATTGCCTGTAGTCGATGATTCGAATAAAGTAATAGGTATCGTTACGAGTGAAGACTTAAGTAAGCTTCTAGCTTGCAGGTGAAGGTGACGACATTGAAGATCATACTAAAGTTTCCACAAAAGATTATGCAAAATCCACTGCTAGCGGAAGTAGTGCTCGAAACCGGCGTGCTCATCAACATAGACCGGGCATTTGTCGATCCAGCAATTGCTGAAATTGTGATAGATGTCCCTGATGATAAGAAAGAAAAGGTCGCCGATGAGTTCAGGCGGCGGGGGGTCGAAGTTCGCGAGTTGGACACCCCTCTGTTCTTCGACGAAGCAGAATGTGTGCAATGCGGCGCATGCGTTTCCGTATGCCCGGTAGAGGTCTTCAAACTCAACGATGATCACACCATCTCAATTGACCTCAAACGATGCATTCTGTGCCGCACTTGCCTCACGATGTGCCCGCAGGGAGCTCTGAAACTTGCAGAGGTATGAAGGAGAAGTTCCAGCTAAAACAAACGGTCGTCACGATTGCCGCTGATGACCCCTCACACATAGCGGTCGCAAAAGGCGCAATACAGCACCACCGGCGCAAACTTGAGCATTTCATACTGCTTAACCCGTTTTTTAGATTCGCACTTGAACCGTTTGAT
>CAYYMO010000203.1:0-3454 GCA_964472955.1 uncultured Methanomicrobia archaeon
CCGATCATCGGCTTGTTGGGACGTTACCCCAGCAACAACCTAATCGGCCGCAGACCCATCCTCGGACGCTAACACTTTGTACCACGAAGCATTCCAGCTTTCGTGGCTTATCCGGTATTATCCCCAGTTTTCCGGGGTTATTCCAGATCCGAGGGTAGGTTATCCACGTGTTACTGAGCCGTTTGCCGAGGGCTTACCCCTCTCGACTCGCATGGCTTAATCGGACCCTGATAGCAGTGGCCTCTGGCAGGATCAACCAGAATTATTGCACACTATCAAGGAATTATGCGGATGAACTATGCAAATTGTGCATGTCCGTCTTAGCTAATTCCAGCAAATTATTTGTTGGAATAGCCAACACCATAAAGACCAACGTCAGTTACAAGGTTTCTGGCACATACTGCCAGCTAACTTGAAACTCCACTTCCCTCATTTATCACGGCTGGAGATCAACCCATCACATTTGGAAAAATCCATATAAGGGCTGAATGAATGCCGCGATGGACATCATTTCAAAAGATCAGTCCGGATTCTTATATACAATTTGTATGTATATAAGTTTTACCGGTGACAGATATAGCAAATCCGCCACTATCTTATTATATTCGCGTCAAGTATATATAAATCTTATTATGAAAATAATTCGTTTAATTTGCCTTAATTTTGCTCTATTTTATACCAATTAAAGAATAAATTTTGCAATACAAATCCAACTGTACATATCTTGCCAAGTTAATAAAGAAGTTCTCCTAGATGCGAAGTACATTTGCATCTTTTTCAAACCTGAATATGAATTGTATCAATTTGTTTTTTACACTATAAAAGCCATTAATAACACCGTGCCCCTCAAAAATATGGTATTGTCAACCACTTTCAGTTACTCTTTTTTTAGCTCGACACCCCGTCTTACAACTTTTGTTTTGGCGACATAAGTGTCGACTAGTCAAAAAACCTAGCAAATCCTCACGTAAAACATTTTTAGTTCATAGCTTGATTTTAGGTTTTCTCATCTGTAAACACTGCTTAATTGACACCATTATTTGTTCGCCTCTCTTCAGCCAGTAGCTGTGGCGAAATCCGAGAGATGCCAGATCTGCATGGCGATCACTTACAATAGTTCGATTGGCCACCTTTAGTAGTCGTGTCTATCTGCTTCTGGATGCATCAACAACGTTAGCTTTATTATCGTTATTTTGCATTTAGGCTTTTAGCGCATAAGATTATAGACAATTATTCCTGTTACGTTTATCAGCAAAATATAGGTAGCATTAAACCAGAAGTTATTTACAACGATCCAACGGCTAAAGTAATGAGGCTAAAAATGCCTGAAAGGTTGAATGACTTAACAGATGCAAAAAATCAACTTGTTGCAATCGTGAATGGATTGGCTTATCTCTCTCGTTTTTTAGAAGTTGACAGCACTGTTTATGTGCGGGTCTTATCTGATTATGAGTTTTATTTTGGTGCATTACAGCATATTTTTAAAGCAATTCAAGAGCAAGAAACAACTACGACGAAGTAGTATCATGACACTGTAGTATCTGACCGAATCGCGGCCTGCTAACAACAAGGAATAACGCCATCGAGAGTCGCGGCGTTATGTTGATGTGGACATAAGACGTCGCAGATCTTTTCTAGATTAATATAATGGGATTTATCTGCCGGAGAAAAATGAGTTACAACAAAGTATCTTACGACTGTAGCTGAAATGCTTGGTGCCGCGTGAAAAAGACTAAAGTTGCAATTTTAGACATTCAAACTTGGTGGGAAATCTTAACTAGATTCACAATAAATGATCTGCCTTTCTATACATATACATATATTTGCATAATCACTTTGAAATGTGTGGGATTTTATGACCATATTCATAGAACTTCGATGGTGTTTCTTAAATACAGATATGCGATTTAAGATAAGAAATAAAAGTACCCTAGTTAGTAATTTGCATTGCTTATTGAAGACTAAGGACAGAAACATGCTACCAAACTATGCGGGGAAGGTGTGAGGTAACAGCTTAGCTAGGTGATGACGTGCATGATCTACAAAAACATTTTACTTGGAACTAATGGCGCGGAGCTTATGAGCAAAGTCTACGAGCACTGCGCGTATGTCGCATTACTAACGAACGCAACGATACATGTAGTTCATATAATAGACAATTCGGTATACGCTGCTATGCCTATTGAAGGGACTTTGCCTGGGTATACCTTTGCCCCGACTAACGCATCGTGGTCTACTGTGTACGATGTGTTAAGAGATGCGGGGAAGAACATAACGGAAACTGCTAAGAAAGTTTTACAGTCTCTTGGCATCAGTGAGAATGCAATTAAGATAACGGTGCTTGAAGGACAACCTGCAAGAGAACTTCTTTCGTATGCTGACGCCAACTTGATCGATCTTGTGGTAATCGGAACACACGGGCGTAAGGGAATCGATCGACTGCTTATCGGAGGCGTGGCTGACAAAGTAATTAGAAGTTCGAAGGTGCCGGTATTGATAGTCCGAGGTTAAATAATAACCTCGTGTAAATCAGAAGAGCATGCTTAAACTATTTTCATCGTGAGTATTTGTATTGTTTTAGACAGCTAGCAAGAGCACCAACATTTAAGTCCTCACGCACCAATACCCCCCCCAACGAGGAGAACAACGATGATCACAGTAAACATAGAAAAATGTGGACACTGTGGCGCCTGCGTCGCCGTCTGCCCGACCAACTCGATCGAACTCGTCGAATCCTGCCTCAGAATAGGCGACACCTGCACCACGTGTGCGACGTGCGTCACCGTCTGCCCGGTAGGCGCCCTCACCGCGGAAGGCGAACCATGAAAGACGAGTACGACGTCGTCATCGTCGGAGCCGGACCAGGAGGATCCATCGCCGCACGGACCGCCGCCGAAGAGTGCGATGTATTACTACTAGAAAAGCGACAGGAGATCGGCTCACCCGTCCGCTGCGCCGAAGGCGTCAAGAAAACGGGGCTACAGAAATTTATTCAGCCCGACGAGAAATGGATTGCAGGCGAGCCACAATGCGCCCGCATTTACTCCCCCGATGGGACGATGGTCGAGTTATCGGAAGCGCTATCACAAGCGCTCGTAGGAAGCGAAGTAGGCTACGTCCTGGAACGCAAGCTCTTCGATCGGGAACTCGCAAAGACCGCAGCGCAGGCAGGAGCACACATCATGGTGCGCACCCGCGCCACAGGCCTCATCATGGAAGACGACGTGGTACAAGGCGTAAAAATCAACCGGCTTGGAGAAGACTTTGACATCCGCGCAAAGGTCGTGATCGGTGCCGATGGCGTCGAGTCAAAAGTCGGACGGTGGGCCGGGATAAACACCACCCTTAAGCCCAAGGATATCGAGAGCTGCTCTCAGTATCACATGGCAAACGTCGATGCATCAGAAGACTACTGCGATTTTTACCTGGGCTCACGGGCCCCAGGAGGCTACGC
>CAYYMO010000204.1:0-4471 GCA_964472955.1 uncultured Methanomicrobia archaeon
CTACATCATACGACGAGGCATCCTTTGTGGTTTGACCGATTTTCGCGTGCACGTTAAACACTGCCTGCATTGCCAGCCGACCCATACCTTTCCCCTCTGTATCGGCGATGATAGGTTCGACATCGGCACTGAGAGCGTCAATAATCGCTTCCGCAACCGTTTTCGTCGTTCCCGTTCGTGAGTAATAAGCGACAAGTGATTTCATCGCTTTAGATTAAACCGCATCACTTAATAACCTGTGCCCTCAGCATAAGGAATTTCTTAATGCAAGTGATAAGATACTTTATGGTAACAAGATCCCTGGATCGGCGCGTGACTGGCTGTGGCTTGTTGTTCGGTTCCCCATCTTTCATTTTATTTTATTTTCATTTCATTTCATTTCATTTCATTTCACACTTACCGTTTTATTATCGGAAACTCCTCTATTAGTAATTCGCTTTCTGGAACGTCTATTGGTGATGTTTTCGCTGTCATGTTTAGTTTTCAGTTTATTCTGATTTATCAGAAAATTATAAATATGCGCGTGGCTAAGTCTTCTTTGATCTCTATGGAGGAAGTCACGAAAACTGTGGGTGACACAGATGAATCTGGGGCATGCTGCCCCCCTGCCGATGTAACGCTCAGTTGCTGCAAAGTCGAAGCCATCGTCAGCATTGATGAACGAGGGCAGATGGTACTCCCGAAAGAGTTACGGGAGCGGGCGCACATCGGAACCGGGGAAAAACTGGCGGTGGTAAGTTGGGAAAAGGACGGGATCATCTCGTGCATCTCTCTAATTAAAGCTGAGGGCCTTACTGAGATGGTGAAGAGCGTGCTGGGACCTGTAATGAGAGAAATACTGTAGCACGGAAGATGAAATGAACATAAAGCGACACGGATACGGAGGAAATGCGATATGAAAAGTGAAGAAATTAAACGCGTTGTACGAGAAGGCTATGCCAAGGTTGCAAAAGAGGAAAAAGTGTTTTCTGTCCCTCTCACTTCGTGCTGTGGGGGTGCATCACTTGCTGGGGAGATTAGCAAGAAGATTGGTTATACTGAGCAAGACCTTGCCACAGTACCTGAAGGGGCAAATCTCGGTCTCGGCTGTGGAAATCCCGTCGCGCTTGCTTCGTTGCGCGAAGGAGATATTGTGCTTGACCTAGGTTCAGGGGCAGGATTCGACTGTTTCCTTGCTGCGCAGCGCGTTGGTGCGAGCGGACGAGTTATTGGCGTTGACATGACGGCTGAGATGATCGCAAAAGCTCGAGAGAACGCGCAAAAAAGTAATTACAACAACATTGAATTCAGGCTAGGTGAGATAGAGCACCTTCCTGTTGCTGATAATTCCGTTGACGTTACCATCTCAAATTGTGTGATTAATTTGGTGCCAGACAAACGAACGGCCTTTGCGGAGATATTCAGAGTGCTCAAACCGGGAGGACGGCTCATGATCTCGGATATTGTGTTGCTGAAGGAGCTTCCGGATTTCATAAAGAACTCAGCTGCGGCATATGTCGGCTGTATTTCAGGAGCACTCATGAAGGACGAGTACCTCAAAACCATACGAGAGACAGGGTTCGAAGCGGTGCAGATCGTTGAGGAGACCTTCTTCCCTATAGAGTGCATGGCGAACGATGCGACGGCGCAAGCGATTGTTAAAGACGCAGGTTTGTCTCCAGAACGAATAACAGAGATTGAACATTCAGTAGCGAGCATTAAAGTGAGTGGGATTAAACGATAACTCACACGGAAAAATAAATAAAAAGAAAAGAAGATGGGGAAATCGCATCCCCATTGAAACTTTTACGTGGTATATGCATGATTAACAATGAACGTGTATGTAAAAATTGTGGCACTCCACTACCCCACGGGGCCACATTCTGCACCAAGTGCTGCACCAGAGTGGAAAATCAAAATACTTGTAAGAGCTGTGGCGCGCCGCAATCTCCAGGTGCAAAGTTTTGTACAAACTGTGGAGTAGCTCAGAATGGTGGGGGTGGTGCTCCGGAGACCATGCTAGGAATGCCCCCTATCCCCCCTCAGCGAGACCAAATGCCTGGAGGCGGTCAGGGGGAATTAAAACAGCTCTTTGAATTTGAGCAACCAGCACGTCGAATAGAACTTCTGGTAAGGATTTTTTATTCAATTGCCGTTTGGATACTACTATGGGCGTATGGAATTATTGCCAGAATCTGTTTGTTCATTCAGTGGTTTGTGATATTAATTTTCGGGCGTCGAAACGATGGCCTGAGTGATTTCATCAAGGGGTTTCTGGAATACTATGTGCATGTAATGAGCTATATCTGCTGGATGACTGACGAGAGGCCCGGAGTAATCCCTAAAAAAGTAGAGATATACGAGAAGAGATTGGAGCCGTAGTATCTCTAGCATACCGTTGTCGTTCAACTTTTCGCCCATATATCGTTATAGACAAGCGAAAGCGTATAGCTCGCGTTCTCACAACGCCTTCGTGTTCGTTCACATCCCTTGTACGGCCTTGTCTGGAAGGGTAAGAGTGGTAGCTAAAACACCGTAAGGTAAAAGAGCATTCCTTTCGCTACTACTATGAGGATGATGTTATGGTTAAATTGTTAGTAGTCTACTATTCACGCACGGGACATACCAAAATGATGGCGGAAATAGTGGCAGATGCAGCGATAAAAGAAGGTGCCGAGGTCGTGCTCAAAGAGGTGTCAGACGCGTCTAACGATGATCTCGTATGGGCCGACGGCATCGTAATCGGCTCCCCTGTGTACTTTGGTCTGCCGGCAGCAGAGATTAAGAAGTTCATCGATGATTCGGTTATTGTCAGGAGGCAGCTCGAAAACAAGGCCGGGGCTGCTTTTGCCAGCTCAGGGCACCCTGCAGGAGGCAGGGAAACTACCATTATGGCACTTTTGCAAGCCCTTTTAGTGCACGGCATGGTCGTTTGCGGAGATCCGATCTCCTCTGGCGGTCATTATGGTGCAGCTGCGACCGGTGACCCCGATGAGCGATCCACCAAGGAGTGTACGGATTTGGCGAAAAGAGTAGTTATGCTCGCATCAAAGTTAGTAAAATAGTAGCAGACGATCTTGACGCCCAGTTCGGGCCGATGCACGAACGGTTCAAAGAGCTTCACGCACCACTTGCAAATCTCCTAACGACGCTGGTGGTGGTCACACCACAGATACGTGTTCTCGACTCCGACAGGTGAACATAAGAGTGTTATCAGGAAGCGCTGTGCACGTGCTTTGTGTTACGTCTAATTGCTGAAATTTCTTGAGAAACTGCCTCTTATTGGCCATTAGCTGATGGATTTTCTTCGTCCTGCTGGAATGGGTGACCCAATTTATATGGACTATACAAACGGCCCTGCGTCTTACTGTAATCCTTCCCCCACTGGCGGAGTGCATGAATCAAAGGAAGAACTGTCTGACCGACCTCGGACAGAGAGTATTCCACTCGTGGAGGGACCTGCGCATAGACCTTTCGAAGGACTATCTGGTCCTCCTCAAGTTCACGGAGTTGTTTTGTCAGCATCGTCTGAGTAATGGTGGGAAGGACTCGTTGTAGTTCACTAAATCGATACGTTCCGTGCGACAGGATCCATAGAATGCGGGGTTTCCATTTCCCCCCGATAACGTCGATCGTCAGTTCAACCGCACTGTGATACGTTTTGGTATCCCGACTCATTTTCCCAATAGTATCTATTTTACTAGTATATAATTTTTTTAGAACTACGCATATTATTAGATATCAGCATAGTGGTAGGTGGGGGGAACTTGCACAACTCAATGACGAATAGATATCCACGTATCCGCTATGAATGGGTTGCCCTCTCAGTAACTACGATCGGTGCTCTGCTCGCGTCGATTGATACCTCTGCAGTCATCATCGCCCTGCCGGATATCTTGGTGAGTCTGCGTGCAGATTTCATAACGCTCATGTGGGTACTCTTAGGCTACATGCTCATCATTGCAGCGGTTGTTCCTGTGGTTGGCAGGCTCGCGGATATGTTCGGACGCAAGAACCTCTATAACATGGGCTTTGTCATCTTCATCGTCGGATCACTTCTCTGTAGTTTATCAGAGGCACGATTTCACGGCTGGGATCTGGTGCTGTCCCGCATGCTGCAAGGAGTGGGGGCCGCTCTCCTCCTCACCAACAGCGCAGTGATCGTTGCTGATGCCTTTCGTAAGGGACGAATCGGTTTTGGGTTGGGTGTGAACGGGATCGCCGCCTCTGCAGGGTTCCTCCTCGGCCCTGTTGTAGGGGGTGTGCTTACTTCAATTTCGTGGCGATGGGTGTTCCTCGTCAACGTGCCGATTGGCATAGTTGGCACAATATGGGGCATGTTACAGCTCAAGGAACCGGTCACGCCCCTTGCGGATCAGCACTTTGACTGGATCGGAAGCCTAACCTTCACGGTAGGGATAGGAGCGCTCCTTCTTGCAGTCTCTCTTTTTGCATTCCCTCTTGTGGGCATCGACGTGGTGTACCTCCTCTT
>CAYYMO010000205.1:0-15459 GCA_964472955.1 uncultured Methanomicrobia archaeon
GGTAAAGACGGGCGTGCATAAGGAGCATCCACCACAGGACAAGGATTGGTGGTACATTCGATGCGCTTCAATACTCAGGCGCATTGCTATCGACGGACCAGTTGGGACGCAGAGGTTGCGGACGTTTTACGGCGGCAAGACCGACAACCGCTCTGTGCCAGAAAGGTTCGTTAAAGGCAGTGGAGCTATCGTCAGAAAAGCTCTTCAGCAGCTCGAGCAGGCGGGCTACGTAAAGACGACAGCGAAGGGAAGAGCGATATCTCCATCGGGAAGGTCGTTTTTAGACAATACTGCTTACGAAGTAGTGAAAGGAACTTAACATTAGGAATGTGGGCCCTATGGATGATCACGAGCTTGAGGAAATAAGAAGGAAACGGCTTGAAGATCTTCAAGCACAACAGGCCAGTTCGAGTGAAGAAATGGCAGAGATTAAGGCTCGAAGACAGGCCATACTTAGGCAGATTCTCACACCAGAAGCTCGAGAGCGGCTCAACAGCATAAGATTAACCCGTCCTGAATTTGCCGATTCAGTGGAGTCACAGCTTATTACCTTGCAACAGACCGGAAGACTGCGGGCCCAGATAACGGATGAGCAACTAAAGAAACTCCTTCAGCAGATCACCCCAAAGAGACAGGAGATAAGAATCCGCAGGAGATGAAAGCCGGGGTTCTGTTTAGTGGCGGCAAGGACAGCACGCTAGCGGCTCTCCTCCTTAGTCCCTTTGTCGACGTTGAGCTCGTGACGGTAAATTTTGGTGTCATCCCAAATGACGCAGCCGATATGGCGAGAATATTGGGGTTCGGCTTTAAGTCTTTGGATATAGAGGCTGAAATTGCGACGAGCATTGTTGAGTCGATGGTAACTGATGGGTTTCCAAACAGTGGCATTAAAGAAATACACAAAATTGCACTTGAGCGTGCTGCAGGAATATACGCGGTTGTGGCAGACGGTACTAGACGCGACGACAGGGTTCCGATGTTGAGTGCATCGGAAGCCCGGAGTTTAGAGGATGTACTTGGCGTGAAATATGTGAGACCACTACTCGGATATGGTAGGAGCCTCATAGATGAGCTTGTCACTGAGTATTTTGAGGTACTCTATGGCGAGTGTGCCTCCTTTGATTATGAAGTGGAGTTGCGGGAAATCTTGAGGACGATATACGGTGAGGAGTCCGTTTTTGACGTCTTCCCCAAGCATCATCAGCAGTCGAAAGTAGTGGCACTGAAAATGTCAACTAGGAAATTAAACGGTTTAAGTAACCATACATTCCATAATGTAAAATAATAAAAGGCATTAAAAGGGGTTGTGCATAGCACAGTCAACTGTTGAACTACCGCGACGATTGTAGACAAATGGTAGTGATAAAGGGAGGGCGGAAGAACATATGAGCAAAGTGACTAAGGGAAAAAAGAAGCGACTTGCTAAGGCTACAAATCAAAATAGACGTGTTCCAGCTTGGATTATTGTTAGGACAAATAGGACGGTTTTAACGCATCCTAAGCGACGGAATTGGAGAAGAAGTAGTTTGAAGGAGTGATGTTGATGGCGAAGGAGAGCAAGGTCGAGCAGGAGCGCATTTATACAATTCCTTTACGAGCGGCGAAAAATGCGCCGAGGTGGAGGAGAAGCAAAAGAGCTATATCTGAAATTTTTGAGTATCTTTCGAGGCACCTTAAGACGGATGTCGAAAACATCAAGCTTGACAGATCCATCAACGAAAAGATATGGGAAAGAAGCTCAGGCAAGCCGCCAAGCAAGGTGACGATACGGGCTATGAAGTTCGAAGATGGCATCGTCGAGGCTGAACTTGTTAAGGAAAGCTGAATCGCAAGATGCCACCGATTTAGCGTATCTGTCACTACGGTAAATCTTGTCAAAGGGTGTAACATGTGGTGAAACGCATCGAGATTGATGGAAGTCCAGTCATAGGCGTGTTTGCATCATGTACCGAAGATGTGGTAGTCGTCCCGCCGAATGCTACGGGTGAAAGTGTAATTAACTTGGAGCGCGAGCTCGGAGTATCATCCCTAAAGGTTCAAATAGGTGCAAGTTCAGTCATAGGGTCATTGGTCGCAGGAAACTCAAGCGGATTTTTAGTTACTTCAAATGCGTCGAAAGGCGAAATAAAACTTTTAAGGGAGATAAACGGTAATTTGAAAGTTCGTAAGCTCCCCGGCAAGGTAAACGCAGCAGGAAATGTCATACTAGCTAATGATACCGCAGCTTTAATACACCCTCACCTCATTTCGAGGGCCAAAGAGGTTGTTGAGGAAACATTGGGAGTTGACGTGCACAGAGGAACCATAGCGGGATTGAAAACCGTTGGTATGGTAGCGAGGGCTACGAACAAAGGCGTTTTGGTTCATCCCAAGACATCTGAAGATGAACTCTCAGAACTCGATGGGCTATTTAATGTAACCGTCGAGGTCGGTACGGTAAATTATGGCTCACCGTTCGTGGGCTCTTCCCTTCTCGCAAATACTAAAGGGTATGTTGCAGGTCGTGACACCACGGGGATTGAGCTGGGACGCATAGAAGAGGCCTTCGGCTTTATAAAGTCATAATACATTATTTTTGTATGATGAAATCACCTCGAATGTCGAGATATCATCGCATACTCATTCAAATTCTGGGAAAACTCACGATTCCCGAATTGATACTTTAATGAGCTTATAAATCAAGGAGGAACGAGCACATGGAAATGAAAAAATTCAGGGTGAAAGGCACGTTCAAAGCCGGGCGCAGCTGGGAGCGCTTTTCAAAGAAGATAATGAGCAATAATGAGAAAAACGCCGCGGAGAAACTCTACTCCCTTATTGGAAGCGAGCATGGCCTGAAGAGGAACTTGATAAGAATCGAGGCCATCGAATCGCTCGAGAAGTGACCGACATGGCAAATGAGCAGGAAATTAAAGTGCTAGTTGCACAGTTACAGCAGTATGAAGCCGAGGCGCAAGCGTACGAACAACAGCTGAACGTGATCAATTTCACGATTAACGAAATAGATAACGCAATTCAATCTATTGATGCCCTCTCAAATCCGGAGGCTGGAGCGGACACGCTCATACCAATTGGCGCGAGTTCATTCGTTTATGGAACGATTCCTGAGACTAAAAGGGTAGTCGTGGGACTAGGATCAAACATAAGCGCTGAAGTAGCGGCGGGTGATGCTAAGAAGTATCTAAGTGAACGGAAGGACAAGTTGAACGACATGAGAAACCAATTCGGAGCTAAACTGAGAGATATAGGCATGCAGATATTTACAATACAATCGAGGTTACAAGCAGTAGCTAGGTAAGAGATGTTTGAAAGTCTCACGAAGAAGTTAAAGCAGTTTAGGGAGAACATAACCAGAAAGGAGACGGAACTAGAGGCTAATGAACTTGGTTCAGGGGAGGAAGGGGCGGTAACTGATACCGAGCTTCTTGAACAGGAAACGGAGCCGGAAGTAACAACTTCTGAAGCGACCCCCAAGAGAGCGAAACAAGAGATGGGGGAAAAAGAAGGTGAAAAGGCGAAGCAGGGACTGTTAAAAAGAAGGCCTGTCCTCGAACGGGAAATTAAAGAGAAAGACCTCGAAGAACCGTTGTGGGACCTTGAGTTAGCGCTTCTGGAAAGCGATGTCGCCGTATCTGTATCTGAGGAGATCGTGAGTATCGTCAAAGGTGACCTAGTCGGTAAGAAGAGGCGGTGGCGGGCGGATACGGAGTCGATCGTTGAGGAAGCACTCCGAAATGGACTATTAACAGTGCTCGACGTAGACGGAGTTGATTTTGATGAATTTGTTAGTCATTCGCCTAAACCAGTTACGATTATTTTTACGGGCATAAATGGCACAGGAAAGACGACAACTATAGCAAAAATAGCTTACAGACTTAACAATCAAGGATATTCAGTCGTACTTGCGGCAGGTGACACTTATCGGGCGGGCGCCATCGAGCAAATTGAAAGGCACGCAGAAAATCTCGGATTAAAACTCATAAAACATCAGCAGGGGGCGGATCCGGCCGCCGTTATTTATGATGCTGTCGAGTATGCGCGTGCACGGCATAGAGATGTCGTGCTCGCGGATACCGCTGGGAGAATACACACAAACGTAAATCTGATGAATCAGCTGAAGAAGATCGACCGCGTTATAAAGGCCGAAATGGTCATATTTGTTGACGAAGCAATCGCAGGAAACGACGCCGTGGAACGAGCGATTCAGTTCAACAGCGCAATGCCGATTAGTGGCTCGATTCTAACGAAAGTAGATGCTGATGCTAAAGGCGGCGCTGCGATATCGATAGCCCATACTATAGGAAAGCCCATATTGTTTCTTGGCATAGGTCAGAAATACGAGGATCTCGAAAAGTTCGATCCCCAATGGCTTGTTGGTAAATTGCTTGAAGGGGGCGAAGCCTAACAATGGTGATGGATAAACTTGGCAGTTCACTCAGAGAAACGCTCAAAAAGATAGCAAGAGCGAATAGAATTGATGAAAAGACCATTAATGAGGTCGTAAAGGACATTCAGAGAGCTCTTTTAAGCGCAGATGTCAACGTAAAGCTCGTAATGCAGCTCTCAAACAGGATTAAAGAGCGTGCATCAAAGGAGGAGCTCACCGGACGTCTTGGGCCAAGAGAACACATAATTAACATCGTCTATCAGGAGCTTGTTGCGATACTCGGACAACCCGCAAACGTGCCCCTTAAAGGTCAAACTATTCTCATGGTTGGGCTCCAAGGCAGCGGTAAAACAACGACGTCCGTAAAGCTCGCACGGTTTTTTCAGAAAAAAGGCTTGAAATCAGCGGTCATTTGCGCTGACACGTATCGGCCCGGTGCATACGACCAGCTTTTGCAGCTCTGTGACAGAATTGGCGTCGCTTTTTACGGGGAGAAGGACAACAGTGATGCCGTTGAAATTACGCGGCATGGTATCACTGACATGAAGCGGTATGACGTTATCGTCGTTGATACGGCTGGGCGCCACGCTCTCGAATCTGACCTCATAAGGGAAATGGAGCGCATAAACGGGATAGCCAAGGCGGAGCAAAGACTGTTAGTGCTTGATGCTGCCATAGGGCAACAGGCAAGCGAACAGGCTAAAGCATTTAACGAGGCAGTCGGCATAACAGGCGTAATAATTACAAAGCTTGATGGAACTGCAAAGGGTGGTGGGGCACTTTCTGCGGTGGCGGATGTTGGGACTTCGATAGCATTCATAGGTACTGGCGAAACTATTGACGACCTCGAGAAATTTGAGCCTGACCGGTTTATCTCAAGGCTGCTCGGCATGGGGGACCTCAAGTCCTTGGTTGAAATGATGGAGGAGGAGCCTCCAATTCAAGAGGAAGACGTTGAAGCGATGCTGAAAGGCAAGTTTACGTTGAAAGATATGTACAAACAAATGGAGGCGATAAACAAGATGGGCCCGATACAAAAGGTCATGCAAATGATTCCACTTGGATCGTTTGGAGTGGATATTCCTGATGGTGCTTTGCAATCGACGAAGGATACCCTCACAAGGTTTAAGTACATAATGGACTCTATGACGGATGAAGAAATGGACGACCCGCATATAATTAGAAGTTCTCGAATTAGAAGGATATCGCGAGGTGCTGGAGTTCCGACTGAAAGCGTAAGAGAATTACTCAAGTATTATAAACTCATGCAAAGAGCCATGAAAGGAGTACGAAACCAGAAAGAGATGCAAAAGTTCTTGCGGAAACAAGGGTTAAAGTAAAGTAAAGTAAAGTAATTTATTTTGATGCAAGTCAGACACGCATCACATAATTAAAATAACCGGCTTGTTTGGAATCGTGGGTATAAAGCTACAAGCCTTCTAAAAGCTCGGCTTTCTTTTTTTCGTATTCATCTCGCGTGATAAAGCCTTTCTCTCGCAAAACGTCGAGCTTTTCTATTTGCTCGATAACATCCTCTTTAATGCTGGAGAAATTGTTGTCCGCCATGCCGGTTTCCTATTAGGCGGATTACCTTTATTGATGATAAAGTTTATGTATCTTCAAGTATAACATGTACGTTTTTCATAGGAGCAAGGACAATTTAATTGCTTGATCTCAACTCCAGTACCGATCACTCTTTAGCTGTAATAAACTGCATCTCATGTACTAGAGCATTTATACTGCTAAAAGCCCTTTTACGTAATGCCTAATCTATTTGTCCCCCTTGTTAAGCCCACTTATTCATGTTGTGAAACTTATCCCTCTAAATTCATTATTTCATCGGGTTTCGAAATAAGCTATGAATGGCAAAAGCTATTCGTTGGACAATAGGTATCTCTACTATTTTAGTTTTGAAGATATCAATATAGATTATTTTACGTTTTATGTAGTAACAATTGCATTACAGTTTTTCTTAAATTGATAAAGATAGTTCTATATTAATCGGAGTTTATACCGCACCTTTTAAAATAAAGAAAAATAGCCGCCGGAGGGATTTGAACCCTCGATTTGCTGATGTTCCTTTAAATCAAATTTAAATACGAATCAGCCGCTATGCCGAGCTAAGCCACGGCGGCTCGGTTTGTTACCTAATTACGTCAATACATTATAAGCGCTATTAAACAAATAAATTTTGTATGAACTTCAAATTTTCATCAGTGCAACCTCTGCAGCTTTAGCCCCTGACAAAAGCATTCCACCGAATATAGGGCCCATCCGTGGACCACCAGAAACAGCGTTGGCGGCCATGCCCGCTGCGAGGAGCCCGGGATATACTTCTCTTGTAGTATCGAGCAGTATTTTCTCTCCTTTCTCAGCCCACATCGGTCTCTCGCCCGGGACCCTCAGTGCCGCTTCGGGCACCTTTCGTTCAACAATTCTGCACACTTCAGCTGGGTGTCCAGTGCAGTCAATGACGAGTTTTGATTTTATCGTGAGGGGATCGACGTGCAACTCTGCCGCCTCAACTGCGGTCCAATTTATTACAAGTCCCTCTACTCTTTTACCGCCTTTAGTCATCACGTCTTCTACGCTCATAAGGTTGAAGATTTGCGCGCCTGAAGAGGCTGCACTTGCAGTTAGTTTTGAAACTGCCTCTATTGAGCTTGCGACGTAGTAACCCGTCTCGCGCCCTTCCGAATATTTAATGTCGAATTCGTTAAGGAGCGGGAGCGCTGCTTCCTGTACCACAATTCTCGGAAACATCATGCCACCACCCCACATTCCCCCCCCTACGGACAACTTCCTCTCAAATACCGCTACCTTTGCTCCTTTTTCGGCAAGTTTCTTTGACGCGACAAGTCCTGAGGGCCCGGCACCAACGATGGCTACATCCACTTCGCAGTAATCAATCAACGTTTTGAGAAAATCTTCAATTATAACTCTCGAAATTTTAATGTCATCCAAAGCCATAGTTGACGATTGTTAATTACAGTATTTATTTTTTTAAGAAGTACAACCGATGGTTATCCCTTGAACTTCGAAGATGACTACTGTATTTCGTGTGAAATGACTGTCCCATCTAAAAAGGCGAGTGCTAACGACGAATGTCTTGCCTCGACTGCTACGGGGGTGCTTCAAACTTCCACACGGAGAAATGTCCTGAATAATAGCTGTAGCTTAAAATCTTGATTATATTACCATGCCGACGATTGGTGGGGCGTATCCGTACAGGCACAGATGCACCATAGAACAATGACTAAAGTGCTTGTAATCTACTATTCAAAATGTGACAACACCGATCTAGATAGTTACGAGATGCGGATAGCTACACGACGTTGATCAACGAAAATATAGCGCCTCCCTCAAATCCCTGCAGGCACTATCAAAATTAGCACGAAAAACAGGGAGATACTGAACGAATGACGGGACTTCGTTACCTTGTTAATACACTTTCACGCTGCATACTTACGTAACGCATTTCACTGTCCTACACTTGACATTCATGTATGAGCTTGCGAGTACCAAAATGCATCTCCTGCAAGTGGTTTTACCAGATCTGCCCACAGCCAAAAGGCCAACGCCCTGAGGATCGAATCCACCCGATCAACAAGTGGCGCATCGATAGTTGTGAGCGGTTCGAGCAGGTCCAGTTTAAATAGACCATTTTCCATGAAAAGAAGTCAAGACATAGACATTTATTCGAACCACCGACGTTTTGCGATAACTTTAATGGAATTCACGATGCTATAAAGACACGTAGGAGGAATACCGTGAACCACGTTTTTGAGAATATCTACTTGAGGAGGTCTGTAAGAGATTACAAGCTGAATGACGTGTCCGATGATATAATCAAGGAATTGATCAAAGTGGGCACGTATGCGCCGAGTGCTGGGAACAAGCAGCCGTGGAGGTTCGTGGTCATCAAGAATAGAGAGATGATCGCCAGGCTTTCCGACCGGGCGAAAAAATTGTGGCTTGATAGGGTAGGCGAGAGTTCTGATCCAGAGGTTACTATGCTGGCAAACGCCATGAAAATGCCTGGATTCAATATTTTCTACAATGCTCCGGTGCTCGTCTTCATTTTCGCAGCTCCGGGTGCTTATTCGCCGCAAGACGATTGCGCTGCGGCTGCCGAGAACATGATGCTCGCCGCCCGATCCCTCGGCATCGGCAGCTGTTGGATAGGCTTCGGCATGCCCTTGGGTTCTGATACGGATGTGCTGCAGGAGTTAAAGGTACCTGAAGATTACCGCTTGATGGCGCCGCTTATTTTCGGTTATCCAGTAAAGGATGTCCAGCTGGCGCCGCAGCGCAAGGAAGATGTCACACTCAACTGGATACAGTGAGTCTCACCGTCGAAAGCATAGAAACTTGTTTAAAGTCTTTTTTAGGTATAGCAGCAGTGAGGTGTGATGGACTACGAAGGGTACATCTGCTGTCGGGATGTTCGAGCATTGCTGTTACATAATCGTATCACTAATATGCGGACTATGATATCCAAGAGGTCTCGCTATGGTCGACTTTTAATCTGTATTATCATCCACCCATCATTGCAAAAATATGTCGTAACGAAATGAATCAGAAAATTGAACAATTGACGTTCATTGGTTGTGGATGCAGACAGGAAGAACACTCTCGGTCCAATCCAAAAAATGCTTACGTGGCTACATGTATTAACGCAACCAACCAAAGGACGAATAGTGATGCTATGATTAATTTCTTCGAGCTTCCCTGCTGATGGTTAAAAGCGGGCGATTGCGTTGTGACACCGACAGTGCCAATTCCGGCTGTAGGAGCACGCACAATGCTGGGACACTGAAGGAAACGTCTGCGGGATAATGAAGGCAGCCGTCCGTTCGGCAATCACGTTGATATCGGTCTTGTATTGGACGCAATACGTTGTGGCGCAACCTTATCATTCACTAGTTGATGACCGACTGTACAGAGTCTAAAGAGGTAACAGTCAATCCCAGTCATCGGTGACATAACGCTTATGGTTGAATATGCCCTATCGCTTGGTTCTGGCTAACATGGTGCGCCACATGTACCTTATTGCCCAGAAAAAGGATAGACCTACACTTATACCGTACTTCCAAGTACGTTAGGATTTTTTATACCAAATTTCCTAACGCTGAAAGCCCATTCTACTCCAACATCAACACACTTAAAGTGATCGACGTTTAAAACGTTGGCATGTCGATCGGCAAACAAGAATTAGACGGATTCATCCGCCTACCTCATACGAACGATTGAGGTTCGTGAAAGTCACATCCCCTCTGTTGTTTAAGTAGTCGATATAATCACTTAATAGCTTTATTTTGAAATTGCTTATCGTCCCACTTGGCCCACCAAACGACCAGTAGTGGTAGAGCACTATAATCGTATCACTGGTATGTGCATCATTGAGCAACCGGTCAGTCTTGTCTTTCAGTGATTGCAACGTTCCTCCATCGTCGAGGACAATCGACACCACATCGATCCGCATTCCATTTCGATATCCGTGGGTAATACCAAAGTCGCTCACAGCTGTGCTGTATTCAGTGAATCCAAGCGCCTTGGTAGCTTGAACCGTGTTATCGTCACTGCGGTCGAAGGGAGGGACGAACGTGGTTGGCGTTACGTTAAGGGCACTTTGGAAGTCAGACTGCCCTCGCTTGATGATCTCATATTGGCGGGCATAAGGCAACCCATAGAATTCGCTCTTGTATACGGATCCCGTCGCATCTCTGTGGGCGTAGCCATGCTGCGCGAATTCAAAGAGTTTGTTCGTTGAAATCGTCTTCAAGTAATTGAGAAACCCAGCATCACCAAGTAGTTCGTTGCCTGACATGCTAGGGGCGGGGTGAGGGATGATACTGAGCGTAACCGGGACGTTCTTGTCAATGTGCACCTGGTTGACTGCCTTCAAGGTAGCCAGCTTGTACCACGGCTCCGCGTCGTCATCCCTGAATATAACGTACTTTTTTGGCTTATCGCTCTGTTCACTCACTGCAGCACCCGCTGCAGCACATTTTTCCCAGCTTGAATAGAGCCAGCCGTGGAAGGTTCCATTGTAGTAGAGCCAGGCATTATACAGCATCCACTGTGCCTCTGACGGGACAACTGCTTCTGAGTAGACCGTCACCGAGGCATTTGGGGACACGTACACCCAGCCATATCCGGCGTACTGAGGTGTCACTTCCACGCCGGTCGCATTGCTTTCGTAGGAGCCGACAGCGACGCTATCGTTCTCGTAGTACAGGGGTGAAGGGAGCTGCGTATGGAATGATGCAACAGGGGCAACCCAGATATCGGTGCCATTAATGTTATTTGTCACCTTCCACTGCACGCGTTCCGGATGCCCCGGCACTCGCTTCACGTCGCTTAACGTTACCTCGCCTGCATCTACAGTCTTGTTGCCTCTGCCAAGCATTAGATTTGTAACTGTTACAGCGCCAAGTGTTGCAACAAGCAGAACTGATGTAAAAATCAGAGCAAGGTATTTTTGATTAGTAATGCGCTCACCACTGAATATTTATTCACATTTTAGTATATATGTTCGTCCACTGGAAGGGACGCGAGAGTCGAAGATGGTTTGGTTTCAATTTGCTTTCAGTTTGTGATGACGGAGATGTAGAAGTTTTGTGTGAAGCATGATTTGCTAAAACTGCTATGCTTGATGTTCCTGTTACCTTTGTAATTGATAATCACTCCGAATTTTGACAGGGTTCTCTGCGCGATTCCGATTGCTAGAGCGGGACTCTTTCTCTGTGGTATTTTTCTAGAGAAAGAACATTATTTTTAATTTACTTTGGATTATTAGGAGTGCTACTGCGCACTTAAGAAAAACAATGCAGACAAAACTATGTTATTAAAAACTATTAGCAAGGTTTAGCGATCAAAAAGAGAGGTGATGAAAAATAGTTAACCAGACCCCATTACACAATGTCAGGTCTATACTTAGATTACGTGGACTTTTCATGGTATGAGACTTCAATCAAACAAGGTAAAAAATTGTGCCTGTTAGACATATCACTTCTCGCTTGATTCTGTTCTGTTTCCCTACATCCTTTTTACACTGCCATAAGCTATCTTATGGCAGAATCAGCCCCGTAAGCCAAGCAAATCGAGTGACGGCGACCCCAGAGTTTCGTTATGTTACGGAACCCGTTGAGGTAATGGCGGGCGTAGAGGTCACTTCGGGCAATCAATCCCGTTTTAATATCTAAAGACTAAAGTTATCGATACACACTTTGGGCGTATTCATATTGGACATACTCAACGCCGTAAAACGTAAGCTCTACGGATGAGATTCTGCCACAAGATTCGTGTATTTTCAGACACCCGTTTTTGTTGAAAAGCCGAGACAGGTTGATAATTTCATCATCATCATAGCCCCAGTCTTTGGCAACCTCATGAAAGTCATCCGCCATTTTATAAGGGATGCCTTGTACGTGGTCATATATGCCGCAGAGAAACTTAACGCGTTGGTCACTTGTATTCATTACTTTCACCAATTTCCCTCTGAGCACTAATATAAAAAAGATTCGCTTTTTGTTGATGACCTGCACCTTTATCTTAAGGCGGGAAGAGCGTCGTGTTATGAATTTCAATCCTTATTTTGTGGATCTGTTGGCGTAACACCTGTGGCTTTGTCGTAACATTCATCCAGCAGAGTAAGAAAAGTTAGATCCGCTAAGTTCATACAATCGAATCAGTTTCTTCACCTTATAATACCTCGAGGATAAGCGTGGGGAAATCTCCTTTCAAATTCTTTTAGACCTTCTGAGTTAATATAAGGCAGTGCCGCGAGCAGTGCTAGATACAATCCTTGCAAATAACCTCTGTCGTGTCCTATATCATAGAGGTAATACAGTTTTGCTGCTTTCCGTAACAAAACGACGGCACTTACGCCCGGCAACCAATTGGGACATTTTCTGGATTCGCCGAACAAGAATGCATCCACTGCATCAATGATGGAATCTACATCCAAAATGTCTCTGCTAGAACTATTCCACGTCTCGATATCTCTGCCAAGTGTGCAACGGAATAGTAATTTATGGGCAAATGCATCTTTATCGCTGGCGACGAATAGTAAGTTCATCCTTATTCTATCTCGAACGTAGATGTGAAAATCCGCCTCATTTTGTTTTAGATGAGAAGTACTTCTTTTCAGTTCAGAAATGATGTCATCAAATATCGTTTCATGAATCATCCTTTCACCTCTTGTGGTACTTTTTATTTGCCATTCGGCATGTTGAGAAGCTTTAACTAATCTTAACTCCTTTACCGTATGTCTTTCGCCAGTCTTGCTTCGATTATCTTAACTCTCCCCTATGTAAGGATGAATCTTTTCATTTTATCTCGGCATAGCCTGCTTTGCGTCTTCACAGTCTCTCTAGCGCATGGTCACAGTTCATAGTAGTACCATTATATTTTGCCTCAAACAGGTTGAAAGAACGTATACTATCACGAATAATTTTAATAATGCCTTTTGCAAGTACGTATCAATTAAGCTGCGAAATGGACGTCTTGTCTTATGGGCGCCAAGCGTCATCTCTAAGGGCTTAGTATTACTCACTCTTCTCCTCCCTCTCTGATTTAGAGAAAAACTGTAAAGCAAGCGCAAAACAATCTTTCTTTTCATTGAAATTTGAGAAGAATCTTTATGGCTAATGAAAAGCAAAAGGTAATTTCAAATATCATTGAATCGCACTTAATGAAGATGGTCGCAATGAGAACAAGTGGTGTGAAGCAATGAATCGCACAGCGTGAACGCTGTTACTGCTTTGGAACGTTGTCCTTTTAGGGGAGCAGTCTCTCGAAATTGTTCACCATTAATGGGAAGATGGCACGATATGAAAAAAGAAATGGCAGCTCTATCGTCGGTCATTTTAGTGTTCTTATCGATATGCGCGGTCGCCGGTGCTCACGTTGCTACTGATGGCGCAAAAACGGCCCCATCACCCGTGCACAGAGAGCCATCCGGGCCCCTCCTCGATCCGACTACTATCCCCAAGTACGTGAATCAACTTACCGGATCGCCGCCGGTATTTGCTCCCGTTAAAGGAAACGAGTACTGCGTTACGGTAACGTCGTTCGAACAGCAAATTCTGCCGCCACCATTACCTATGACACACGTATGGGGCTATGGGGGATTGGCCAAAGATGCAGTAACAGGAACTCTATTGGGCTTCGTCCGAAATACGCCAGCTCCCACCTTTGAGGCTACGAGAAATATCTCCTTCTCTGTGAATTGGGTTAACGACCTAAACGAACCACATATGTTGGCAGTAGACCCAACAATCCACTGGGCAAATCCAAATAATATGTCGATGCAGATGCCACCTTTCCAATCGTTCCCACCCGGTTACCCTCAGGCCCAGTCATCCGTCCCGCTTGTCACGCATGTGCATGGGATCGAAGTAGCGCCCACCTCTGATGGCAATCCCGACGCATGGTGGACTGTTGACGGGAAACACGGTCCAGCGTACGATACAGAACAACCCACTACTCCAAACGCAGCACTCTTCCGCTACCCTAACACACAGCCGGCTGCCACCCTCTGGTACCACGACCACGCACTCGGTATGACCCGTCTCAACGTAATGTCGGGGCTCGCGGGCTTCTACCTGCTACGAGATCCCGCAGATCCCATCGCCCCTCTGCTGCCGAACGGGAGCTACGAGGTGCCACTCGCAATTCAGGACAGGAATTTTTACGCCAACGGATCGTTTTATTTCCCGAGCGATGGACAAAATCCGAACATCCATCCGTACTGGCAACCGGAATTTTTCGGCAACACCATTATGGTGAACGGCAAGGTCTGGCCAAACATGAATGTGGATAGGGGACTCTACCGGTTCAGGCTCATAGATGGGTCGAACGCCCGCTTCTACACTCTTAGCTTTTCGAACGGGATGTCATTTACAATGATAGGGAGCGAAGGTGGTTATCTAAAGGCGCCAGTACCCATGACCCAGCTCAGAATGGCACCAGGTGAACGGCCGGACATCCTTGTTGATTTCTCAAATTTCGCTCCCGGGACGAAGATTATATTGCAAAACACGTGTAATGGACCATGTCCCAACGGTAATCCGCCAGACCCTTTGACAACAGGTCAGATCATGCAATTCACCGTGACAGACAAACTTGGACACCCACCAGTAACACTGCCAACGACTCTGAACCCGATATTAGCGGGCACATTTCCCAGTTTGCCCACCCCCACAAAGACGAGACTACTCACATTGACGGAAGTCGAGGGCCCGAATGGCCCTCGCGAGGCCCTTCTAGACGGACAGGAGTGGTCTGCACCGATCTCTGAGCAGCCTCAACTGGGAACGACCGAGGATTGGGTCATTATCAACCTGACGGATGATACGCACCCGATTCATTGGCATCTCGTTGATCCCCAGCTCGTGAGCCGACAGGCGTTTAACGTCACTGCCTACTCTAAAGACTGGGAGGCAAAAAATGGTGACCCTCCGCTTAACCACTCGACCATAATGGTGGACCCTGCGGCTTATCTCACTGGCAGTCCGGTGGGGCCCGCCCCACATGAGCAGGGATGGAAAGACACCATCGAGGTGGATCCACATCAGGTCACGACCGTTAGGATGCGCTTTGCGCCCATGGACGGGAGCAAAAACTACCCATTTGATGCCACCTCAGGACCAGGTTATGTGTGGCACTGTCACATACTTGAACACGAAGACAATGAGATGATGCGGCCCTTTAAAGTAGTGTCACCTGGACCAGTTGTCTCCATATCAAGCGTGCAACGCGTGCCCGGATCTCCCGCGTACCTCCAGTGGACGATCACCAACACCGGTACGGGCGATGCATGGGTTGCTCCGACTGGTAAACTCTACAAGCAGAGTTCGAAGCTCCCTGGATATATGTTAGGTGGCACCGTTTTCGCGGGATGGTGGTGGGACGGCTCCCTCCACAACGCCACTCGCTATGCAGGACTCGGCTGGGGCCGCGTTAGTGAAGGAAACGCGACGATTTTCTACTCACCACGCATCAGTGTGCCAAGCTATCAGTGGGTCGTGTCTAATGCGTCCGTATACAACGTCCAAACAGATACC
>CAYYMO010000206.1:0-4635 GCA_964472955.1 uncultured Methanomicrobia archaeon
ACGTCCTGACCGGCGTCCAACAGTTGCTGTATTATGTCGATGTAGGAGTAGGAGAAATCAACGATGCCTCGTATGCGTACTCCTCTTTGTGTGAGCACTAGAGAGTTTTCTATAATGCTATACTTTAGCGCGTAGACCAACGAGGGGCGAGGGACAAGCCATAAGACCTCATTCTCCGCAGATTCTATAATCTGTGAAATGACGGCTACAGCATCTGGAATGCTCGTAATAATGGTTCCGTTTGTCATCACTACATAAAACGGCCAGCGGGAGTTTATAAAGCTGTGTGACACAACGTCTGTGCAACAATTTCATTGTACGGTAATGTTCTCACAAGCAGAATTAGGAATCAGATGTATTATCATGAGCAACGTTACGAGTTAGAAGCAATTTAGTGGTTCGTTTTGGTCTGCGGCGGGCCCTCTTTCAACAGCTCTTCTATCCGCTGTGCTGCGGGGACTGACTGTTCCCACAACAGTTCGAAGGTAGAGACGAGGTAGTCAGCATAGGTCAGGTCATCAGTCCAGATTGCTGAAAGAGGTTCATTGAGTGAAACATGACTTATATCGGCACTAATTGCACTAATAGCGCTCTTCCTATCAAACACTGTGTACATTATCCCTCGGTATTGATCGTAGTGACACATGTCAGTACCGATGTCCAAGTGTTGTTGTGCCAATTCAATGTAAGGGTAAGAGATATCAGTTATTATCCTTACTCTCCCTCCACGTTCTACAAGCTTTTTAGTGCCCTCAATTATGCCGTATAAAGACGCAAGAACTAACGCTATTGGAGGGACGACGCACAACCATTCCTTTTCTGTTGAGGCCACTGAAGGCATTATAGCTGCTATGACGTCCTTAACGCTTTTGAGAATTTTAAACGATGAAACCTCGTCGGATGGCCTGAACCGCTGCTGCTTTGACAGCTCCTGAATCTCTTGCTTCCTCCGCTCCATCTCGCGGAGTTCAGTCTCGTGTTTTTTGAGTGCGGAATCAAGTGCTATGTCGAGCTCCACTGCCACGTAGACCGTGGGCGTCTCTAATGAGGGATTCACCATGCCCTTATCGATAAGGCCGGTAATCGTACGGTAGACGTCTTCACGATATGTTTTAAGCGATTTTGCGAGCAGGGATGGGGGTTTTGGCCCGTACTTGAGCAGGTGGAGGTAGAGCTGTGCCTCCTTTTCGCTGAGGCCGAATCCAATGAGGCGTGTTATGAATTCACTGTCGTCAGCCATAATGATCTAGCACAATGTACGTACATTGAGTAGTAGATATAGGTTTACCTCACAAAAAAGTGCAGATGCCCTTGTCCAACGGTTCGTCTCATTGTGCTTTTATATGCAACTAACGGCCCATCAGGAGTTGAATGGGCACACTATCGACATCCGCTGCCTGAGTTTGTGTATGATGTGTATATGCAGTATTAGAAAAATGTAATATTTGCCCCCTAAACGTTTTATGGTATTAATAAATGCCACTGAAGCGAAGATGTAGAAAATTATTAAAGGTATATTGAGAGCGAGGTACAGGAAATAGTGCCCTATGAGGTAGGGAAAGAAGTCATGAGGGGGATTATGAAAGCTCAGGCAGAAGCGATGAAGAAGTAGTCCGTTCGATAGACTCCTTTACGGAAAGGGTAAAAGCTCATGGTGTAGTTTCCGGTGCGCAGCTACAAAGGAAAAGTGCATAAGCCTCAAGGATTTATAGTCATGGCCCAGTACCAGCTGCAATCCTCGTTTGTCCTGGTTCTACCGTACCCAGTTGATGGTGAAACTATGCCTGAAACACCTTCTCAAAAATAATAGTTTGATTTGACGTTAAAAAGGGGTCAGTTTTATTATAGATGCACGCATTGTTAGATGCTTCAAAATTTATCAGTAAATTGATAGCTGATAGGCCAAGAAAAAGGAGGTGATACGACCGTGCTCTTGCCCATTCCTAATATGCTACCTGCGATACTTGCGATAGTTGCTATGATAGAATCTCTTCATGCGGGCCATATATCCGTCAAAATATAACGCATGGACGTTTTTTAGGTTGAACTTTTCAACAATTCTATAATTATCGTAGAACTTACTGGGAAGATTGAACGCGTTATGTTTTGTCTTTAAAATCACACTTGAAAAGGTGGCGAATATGAATATAAAAAATGGACTGATATGCCGTCTTGATTGTAGGTGTATTATCGCTTTGTGGATTTAGTAGCGTTGCTGCAGTGCCGGTATCAAAACCGTGTTCACTAGACCCAAACATACCCATGTACACTAAAGACCCAAGCATACACCTGACAATAGACAGCTATCCTACACAGGTAAACGTGGGACAGAACTTTGACATTAATGGACACCTCATGAGGGGAGGTGTTGGCATCCCCAATGTGCAGATAGACCACGTTGGAGATGCCGCTCAGACTTTGTGGACAATTACCACCATTCCGATGGTTCATTTACGGATACATTTCATTTTACTGAAGCTGGGCAACATTATGTGTGCTACTACTATGTGGTGGGGCCTAGAAATCCTATCGACACTGAACAACACCGCTGCGATGGATTGTTTATAAACGCCATCCCTAGGTGACATACGCTAGTTCTTCATTGAAAAATGTTTGAAAAAAAATTCTAACCACTTGTTTTTGAGACCTAAAAAATTGACCAAATGAAAAAAGACCCCCTATACTTTGATAAGGCAGAAAGATTTGGGGCAAACACGCGCCACGCGTGAGTGTGGTGCCCTGACATTGGGGGAAATTGAAAGTGAACGGGAAGTTAATGATTAATTCGAGGTAGTTGAGGATATCGATACACAGAAAGAAGTTTTTTTCAAAAAACATTACCTAAAAATTTATAATTATCACAGAAGTCACAGAAAATTATACTTTTGGTGTGGTGCCGTAGTAAAAAACGGGATTCAAATCCCCGTCCTACTTATCTACGTATATGTTCCCCATAAGTTCTTTCAGTTCATATTCTTCTTTCTCTAGTTCGGTCAGGGCCTTCTTAATGAGCTCATCGTCTTGAGATGACAAGATTTCATCTAGCATGTGCGTAAATCCGGCGTCCCAATCATCTAATACGTGTGATATCGCTATTGCTGTCCTGGCCTTCGCTTGCTTTGTTTTATTTTTCTTTGTTTTATTTTTCATTGCTGCTTTGTTTTTGTAGTAAATTCGCTATGAAATTAGTATAAAATTATTATAAAAATGGCGTATATCCATACTAATATACGATGTTCAAGAATCACTATCCCATTAATGCAAAATGCCAAGATACGCGATGCTAGGAGGAGATGGTATGAACATCACTAGTAGAATTCTTTTATTGGTTCTAGTGCATTGAAATATTGTAAAATTCCAATAAAATAAATTAGGGGACCGCTAGCAGCCTCCATTATTTTAGAAGCAGAATGCAAGTACCAACGCGGCGAACGGTCCAGATAACAAGGCTGCCGGAATGGGTGATAATGGGGCATTCCAATAGACTGGAATGCCCAACTGCCCTGATATATTTGCTATGAAACTTGCACATGCTGACGGAAATAACATCATGGGTAAAAGTATACAAGGCCCTACAATAGGCATTAACATTAACATCGTCATGTCACCTCCTATTACAAAACAAGAGAACACGTAAAGATGCGTTCAATAGCTATAAAGGTTACGCGATTTGCTTTATTAGCCTGATTGCCATCTAACTATCTGTAATGTCCTTTTACATTCGAATCGTGTTCAACAGTTTGCTAATTTTAGATTCGAGGGCTGAGAGGCGAGATTCGATGTTGGTTTCTGTCTCTGGTTGTACAACTTTTGCGTTTGGTTGTGCGACTTCCTGCGTCAAGCTCTCGGCCCCTTCATTATCAGATATTCTGTCAGTAAGTAATCAGATTCGCTGCTTCAGCTGCTCGACGAAGACGAAGAGTCACTACTTGAGCTACTCGATGACGAATCGCTACTGCTGCTACTGCTGCTCGACAACGAGTCGCTGCTTGAGCTGTTCGTCGAAGACGAAGAGTTACTACTTAGCGACGACGTCGATGATTCTGACTCGACTTCTTTCCTTTTCTTCATAAGCTTCACCACCTTTGCTTCTATCCTATCTTACGCTACACGACCGCTCCAATACCTGTGCTTTCTGCACTAAAGCATCCTTGCATGCGTCACACTCGTGCAAAAACATACGGTCGCCACTCGACAACATGACACAAAGTGTAGACATTGCGATACCCGCACAGTGTTGTGAAATTGATAGCTCGCACAGCGTGGCAGTCTCGTTGCCTGTGTGGTCTTTCTTCGTTATTCGCTGTGCAGGTGAGAACATTGTGCTAGCCACCTCTGTTGTGCGTATGTAATATTATAATGTGTGTGTAATAAAAACCGCGACGTCTGTAGTTATAAGAGTGTGTAACATAATTTTGAAGTTATTACCGCATATCCAAACTAACCTCACGGTGAAGATATAGCGAAAGTGACGTTGGAAGACCTGTTGTATGAGTACATTGGCAACATATAAAGGGATAGCTTGAGTCGGGATTAGAGCCCTTGGAGGAGTTTAAATGAAGAAATGGTGACGTTCGAGGCTCCGACTCGGGTGCTTTATTTCTACATTTTTTTGTTGGTTAAGAGTTAAAATGT
>CAYYMO010000207.1:0-4828 GCA_964472955.1 uncultured Methanomicrobia archaeon
ATGCTTGCTAGTCTTTCGGTTTTATTACGTTTGATAGTAGGCTATCAACATAAAGATAAATATATGCTCGATAATGTGTAGTACAATTAAGCTAAAAAGGTTTCAGTAACCAAAATACGCATTAGTTACCTGTTTTATAAACGCATTTTAAAAGTGGGATAGTGCATGCAATTTTGTCCGAAGTGTAAAAGTATTATGTTGCCTGAGCAAGAGCTCATTAAATGTAGAGCATGCGGGTTTGTGACAGAGAGAGAGGCACCAGCGAAAAACAACGTCCATCAAATTTTAAGGCAAAAAAGAGAAATTCTTGTATTGGATGAACAACTTGATGAAGGCAAGCCGAAAATAAAAGCGAGATGCCCTGAATGTAACTGTGATACGGCCTATTGGTGGTTGCGGCAATTGCGATCAGCAGATGAAAGCGAAGTGCGATTCTTTCGCTGTGTAAAATGCGGCAAAACTTGGAGAGAATACGACTAATGCAAAACTTGCTCATTTATCCGCTTCCTCACTTATAATCGAATAGCACAGATACCTCTTGAAACGCAGTTATACAAAGACAGCTAGTTCAACCGACGTAAAACCTTGTTCATTTATCAACGATTAGAATATCTTTCATCAATTTAAGAATTAACTACGTCTCAGACTACACGATGCAAACAACACACAAATCGCAGCGTGTTTTTATATCTTTGAAAACTGGCCTATCAGTCATTTTTTTGTGCGCGATAAACATTAATCAGTAAACATTAATTTCAACGTCTCTCCAGTTTTTTTCCTCCAATCATAAAGCGTGTGCAACTGAAATTGCGACGTGTCATTAATTGGTGCAAAAATCTTGTTAAATTATATCAATGCATTTATAGTTGACATCACGATATTCGCGTAGATGGATGTAAAAATTGTACTTGTAAATCCTCTTTATGAAGGAAATATCGGCTCGATTGCTCGTGTTATGAAAAATTTTGGTTTCAATGATCTTGTTTTGGTTAATCCGTGTCAAATCGGTAACTTTGCGAGGGCAATGGCTTCACATGCCGTTGATGTCTTAGAATCCGCAACGATTGAGACTTTTGAAGACGTCTTAAAAAATTCTGAACTAATTATAGGAACAACGGGGATAGTGGGAGCGGGATCCTACTCTCGGAGTCCATATCCACTTGCCAAATTGAATAAAAAGCTCAATGGTAAAGTGGGGGTGGCATCGATTATCTTTGGCAGGGAAGACCAAGGGCTTCCAAATGAAATGCTTAATCAGTGTGATATGATTCTAAATATAACAACCAATCCAGCTTATCCCGTGATGAATATATCACACGCAGCCGCAGTAATTCTTTATAACATTGCCGGGCTAACAACAACATCGTCGAGCGAGAACATTACGCTCGCGTCACATGAGGATCTGGTGCGTCTACTCGATCACATAAGCGAGGTTCTCGAGGATATCGAATTCCCCGTGCATAAGAAAAGACGTATTCTTTTTACTCTAAAAAGGATTTGCGGAAAATCAGAACTTACGTCGAAAGAAGTGAGAGTGCTGCGGGGAATCCTCAGCAGGATACAGGCGAGAGTAAAAAAAAGTATCATCAGAGGTACCGACCGATAATTGGTTGCAACCTTTGTTTGACTTCATTTGGGACGTCATCGAGATTTGTCATTATAGCCTTTTTCAATGCATTTCGACACTCACACGTTTCATCCGTTGCAGGAAGCTTTTCAACAACGTTTTTTATTATTTTTCGTGTTATTTCATCATTTTTCCTAACATTGTTAAGAATCATTTCAGCAGAGATCCCGCCCTTATGCCATACATCATAATCTGTAACCGTTGTCAAGGTTCCATAACAAATCTCTGCTTCTCGCGCTAATTTGGCTTCAGGTATCCCTGTCATGCCAATAATATCGAATCCTAGTTGTCTATATATCCCAGACTCGGCACGAGTTGAGAACTGTGGCCCTTCTATACAGATATACGTGCCACCCATTCTTACGTTGCAACCAAGGTCAAGTACAACTTCATTCAACGCTTCAGATATGCTTTTGCAAAAAGGATCGGCAAAATTCACGTGCACCACAATGTTATCAAAAAACGTGTTTGGCCGAAATTTAGTTCTGTCATAAATCTGGCTGGGTATAACAATATCAAGCGGCCTAATATCCTCTTGCAAACTTCCTACAGCCGAAATTGAAACTATGTTAGCGACCCCCAGAGTCTTAAGCGCATATATATCTGCACGTGAGTTTACGTTTGTTGGGCAGATTGTATGTCCGATTCCGTGTCTTGGCAAAAATGCGCACATTTTGCCCGAAATCTCCCCAACTATCATTTCACGGGAAGAGTTTCCAAAAGGGGTTTGTATAGACACCGTACACGCGTTTGCCATCTCTTCTGAACTGTACATCCCAGTTCCACCTATAAATGCAATCTCAACGTTCATTTTAACGTCCACCATATCCCATCAAACTGCACAATTTCTCGTCGCTCCATCTCTCGAAGTACCTCGGCGAGCCTACCTGGTTGCGCGATATCGAAGTACATCGGTTCTATCGAGTACCAGTGCTTCAGCCCCATTTTAATCGTTTTAAGATCCCAATTAGGTCTCCGCTCCTTCGACATCATCTTAGTAATTAAATCTGTCATGTCTTCTATGAAGTTCCACGGATATACGACCCATACCCAGTCTTCAAGATATTCCGCATAGTAGTCGGGTGTAAACTCTGACGTGAATAGAAGTTGCAGAGCTCCAGTTTTTACCTCGGTTGGCTCAAACTCATTTACGTAGTTCATTGAGTATTGTAGGCTTTTTCCCGTATCAGATATGTCATCGACAATTAATACCCGTTTTCCGCGAATCATCTCATCAATTATCGGATACTTGATACGACATTCGTTTCCGACACAGGCCGTTCCCACATAATGCTCAACCTTTAAGCTGATTAAGTCGCTTATGCAAAGAAAATCGCACATAATGCGACCAGCAAACCATCCTCCTCGGGCGAGCGCTACTATAGCATCAGGCACGTAACCGGACTCTACAACACTATAGGCAAGGTCTCTACAAAGATCGTAAATGTAATTCCAATTTGTGATAGCACATTTAAACTTTTCTGGCAAAGGCATATAACAGAAATCGAATAAGGATAATATTTATCTCTATCTATTTCAAGACGGGGTCGGAGATTAGACTGCTCACGTAACGTTATATATCTGTAATCGATTGTATATGTAATATGAAAAGGGTGTTTTAAATGAGGCTTGAACAAGATGATTGTACTGCGATAGGAGAGATCGTTGCAGGTCGTTATTTCAAAAAAAGCGGATGGAAATACACAAATTTAAGAGACATACGGAAGATATTCAGGGCGTACAACGAACTTGAGGATCAGTATAACGCCTACCCGTATATGAGCCGCGATTGGTATGTGTCAAACTCAGTCGATAAGGACACCTATATTGCTAAAACGTGGAAGGATCTAAAAAGATTGGTTGATTTTCTAAACGACTACGGTGATAGACAACTATTTAATTTTATTATAGCATCAGACAATCGAATCTCTTTTTGTAAGGTTGTGACCAACGACAGCAAAGAATCCAGAGAGGCAGCAGACATCGCAAAAGAACACGGATATATGCTGTACCTCTTTAAAGTGAAGGTTCCGAATAGTATAGAGTATGATATAGACACAATTATGTGACATGCATAGTCGTGTAATGCATTAGAAATCCTGTCAAGTAATGTTCAAAGGCCCATTAGATTCACTTAAATTTTGAAGGCGACTTAAAATGATGGAATACGACGTTTTTAAGTTTTGAGCATTGTCAAACTTTGACTTCAAGACCTCCAGAACCTCTTTATCCTCCGCGTTCTGCATCCTTCTTGTGAACTCTATTACATTACCCATCGTTCTTGTGAGCTCATCAACTACAGTTACAGAAGCAGCTAACGCCGTCCTCGAGAGTGGATTTAAGTCTACTGCTAACACCGTCTTTCCACTCTTCTTCAGAGCTTCAGATCTATCTCCGTCTTCGAGCGGCACGAAAACAACATCGGAAAGGAGAATACCCCTTTCGTCAACCTTTGCTCTCTCACTAGCAATTTCGGGAAGCCGTACATAGTCTCGGCCTGTCAGTATACGCCTAGCTCCGAAATCTCTAAGGTGTTGCTCGATCTTTTCAATGCGCTGCCTTGAACGATGGTAAAGGTTAATTTCCAGCGGGGCTCCTATCATCTCGCTGAGTTCTACGAGTTCTGCTGGAACCAATGCCGCTACATTACCATTAACTGAAAGAATAGGACGTTGGGCTGTAAGCATATACGCACTTGCCACTTCAGTCGCCGCAAGTGCGTTGGTTGTGCTACTCTCTCCGATAAGATAATCAAACGCTTCACCCCGCCCATGTGCTACAAGGCCATGGAAATTAGTTATGCCTTTCTTACACCCATCAACAAGCTTGTCTCTTAAGACAAGTGAGTTATAACGTGGATGGTCTTTAGATATTGTAACCATTGTACTCAAACTTTATAATTGTGCATGCAACAGCTATTCGACTCTAGATTCAACGTTAAAAACCTGTTCATAAATTCCATCTGTGTCGACCTCTTTTCCATCTTAACAAATTTTATTACATTCGGCACGTTGAGATAGAAAATTAGTTTGATTTGCTCTCTTTTAAACCGCTACTGTGCTCAAGAACCTTTCGTTGGTATGCCATACGTCCAAAATAGCGTCAGTAAAGCATCATTTATATATTTAATTAAATCCACAAGGATATCTGCGCGTCCGTTAATTCATTCATTACATCGTTATTTTTCTTTTGTTCGTCGTA
>CAYYMO010000208.1:0-6834 GCA_964472955.1 uncultured Methanomicrobia archaeon
AGCGTGGGATGGGGGCCCGACGGGAATGGAGGTAATTATGGAATTTTTATCAGAAGTAACAGATTATTTAGCAGAAGCGGGTAAACTTTTGATGGTGGTATCTTCACTCACCGGCTTCAGAAAGATCATCACCAAAATGACAGATCTATTCGAAGAAGTAAATATTGTTGCAACAAAAAAGTTTCAGTTCGAAACTCTTTATGTGCTCTTAGGCTCAAAGAAACGCAAAGAAGACGGTCATAAGAGGGTTAATAATTCCTTAACATTATCAGATGGGTTTAAATAAACTTATACATCAACACTTCATCCACATACGTCTCATCGTCAAGCTTAGCTTTTTTTAATCTTCGACCTTCGTAGCAATAATGTAATGATCTATAAAGAGCGACGGCGGGATTACCGTCGTAATAATTTACCTCCATCTTCCCGACCCCTCTTTTTTTCGCTATCGATTCAAGAGCCTTGATCAGCATGGTGCCGAGACCTTTGTTTTGAAAACCTGGATGAATGGCAATTCCAAACGACGCTGTATGTGCGATTCTCGTTCTAGCATTATTCATAATTAGAGTCGATGATGCGACAATTCTCCCCGCGTACAGCCCCACAACTGTTACTCTATTATTGTTTAAATTATTCAGCCAGGTTTGTTTGTTATCCTCAATGTCCTCTGACAGAAATCGCATGGATAGATATTTATCTACTTTACCGAGCCATGAATGTAAAAATTCGTATCGCCCATCGCTATAGTCTTCTCTCGTAGCAATTTTCAATTCGATGACTGTTCCATCAGCTAGGGTAACGATCTTAGGAAGCTCAACACTGTCTGACATTACCTTGGCACGGTCTCATCCAACTTCAACTTAATAAGTTCGAGGAGTTCAACGCAATTCTCGCTTAATCTAGCTGCTGCCTCTTGCATGGGTAACAATGGATCTATCTTTTCTGTGTTGATGTAAAATATTGGATTGCTAATCATCGGATGTTTTATATCATAAGTAGCAACCTTGACACGCGGATCTTTAAGCAACAATGATTTAAGGGCATTTAAAAAAGTATGCCCCTCGTCGAGAAATTCAATCTCAGCTTCCTCTTGAGTTAGTTTAATGATTTTTATATTCAACCTGTACCACTTCTCGCCAATATTATGCGCCAACTAATATTTAATTTACCTTATGAAAAATTGGCCTCAACCTTCTGCTTAAATTATTCCTTTGCCGTAGTCTTCTGAAATCTTTCTTGTCTCAATACGTCCACATCTCGGACATTCCAACTTGCTTTCTTTCTTGACAAGGGCTGAACGACATTTTGTGCAGATTGCTTTTATGACTCCTAAATTTTTATCCAAGGTACTAAGTCGCAAACTTTTTTCGTCAATGACTTTGGCTTTTATTATGTCATGATGCTCAAATTCCGAATCAATTTTTGCTACATAAGAATTCTTTATGTTGGAGATGTGAATTGCCCCTTGATCGACGTTAGCAATTTCGCGATACTCTTGTCCTTTAATTCTTGCTATATCCACGATCACTACAGAGTTCTTCAAGTCTACAACCCTTCCAACAACGATGTCCCCGTTCTTAAGTATGGGTGGTGTGCCCATCAGTGGGGTTATTTTAACAGTTCTTTCTTTTTTATTTTTTTCAACTTGTCCAGTTAAAGCAGCATAAATTTTACCTTTCTCTTCATACGTTCCATCGCCTGCCATATATTCTTCAGACGTACCGATTAAATCTCCTGGAACAACTATATCCTTCATTTATAATTCCTTACCTTTACTATGTTATGCATCATTGTGTCAAATTAAGCAGCTCGTTCAATGCGAAAAAGTATAACGTCTATATATGCTATTTCTTTTTTATGAAACTTAAATGTATGCGCTATCGGGAATCTCAGTTTCATTGAATGAGTAATTAAATTAGGAGCGGAAAATGTCCGCACGAAACGTTCAGAAACTGCATTTTGTATCAAATAAACAGTGCTTCCTACCATAAAAGCTCTTTTCAAAAAGGGTCGATCTACTCCTTTTCTCTGCGCTCCAAACGGTGGATTCATAATTACAGTGTCAAAATTCCCTTGGAAATGATCTACACTGCTATTAACCCATGTTATATTTACTCCAAATTCACGTGCATTAACTCTTGCCACTTCGAGCGCCTGATTATCAACATCGACACCTGTTGTAATCCCTCCCAAGAGTGCTGAACCAATTGCTAAAATACCTGTTCCGCACCCGAGGTCTACAACCTTTTTCTGGTCGATGTCCCCTTTCATAAATGCAAAATATAAGAGTTTAGCAGCGAGCTGAGGCGGGGTTGCGTACTGCTCAAGCTTTGAGAAGGGTTTCTCAAATTTCCTAACTTTCTCAAGAAGTATCTCGAGCTTTCGCTGTCTCATCGTGTTTTTTAAAAAAAAAGTCGGCTCTATCTCTTACTATTTACAAGATACGCCACAAGTGTAAGCGCCGCAAGAGCGAAAATAACTTCAAACCCTGGCAATGGGTTGCCATTTGCTGCCGTCGTGTTGGACGCTGATACACTGAGCCCTTTAGTCCTATTCCCATTTTCACTCGACTTCTGCGGTATGTCCACCACCTTGTTCACCCCTGCGTACGCGGTTGTCGTTGTTTGTAATCCATTTGCTGGATTCGTAGCGTGTACATCAGCGCCGACTGTAGCATTGTCCATCAAACTCTTTGACGCAAAGAAACGCCATCCAACATTCATATGATGTATTTCCATAGCACTTACGTTAGTGTCTCCAGGGTTTCCAGTTATTTGGCTTAAATCAGCTGAAATGCTCTGGCGGACTCTATTTTCATTCACTCCCGGATTATCTCTTGTTGGATTGTCCGTAGTATGACATAACCTACAGTTACCATTTATGAAAGTTACCACAGAGCCATACTCTCCTGGTTTAATGAGCCCTTTATCAGGACCCCCCTTAGGACCGAATATAGTTGTGTTAAGGTGGAGTGGATAATTTTCAACCCTCATCAAAGTGGTTCGAGTAGGACCATAAGGATCGTCTACTTTAATGATATACTGCCCTGGCCTCAACTCTGGCGTCATCCATGAAAAGACTATAAATCCATTTGGTTGCGTTTTGTTGGCTGCGTCGTTCTGTCCTCCATCAGTCACATTTGCGATTTTAATCCAAGCTGCATTATCGGGGGCAAGACCATTGTTATTCGCATCATAGTAGTACGAAAGCGTCACAGTACTGCCATTTCTTGCAACATCAGCAGATATTATCACTTTATCGCCGGAGCCGATAGGCGAATCAACTGAGATATTCATTGTGGCAAAAATAGGCACCACAGTAACAGCTAGTAGGACCAGTATTACTATCAACAAGATAGGTGCTGACATAAATTTGACCGATGGCTTTACCATAGCGAAGACCTCATAACTTTTTCATAACCTTATCACTAAGTATGTATATAAAACATTCGAGTGTCCCATTCCACTAAAAACGAATCTTAAAACAATCGTTTTGCATATAAAAGATTTTTTTGATGATATAAATAAAAACCGAAGAAAGGTTGAGATATTTTTATTAGCAGCAATATGAATAGAAAAGTTCGATGAAAGATTTTTTTTATCCAAAATCGATCGCAGTAATTGGTGCATCGCGAATGGAGGGAAAGGTCGGACATTCTATTCTCAAAAATTTAATAACTTCTGGTTTTGAAGGCGAAATAGTTCCCGTTAACCCCAATGCTGGTGAGATCTTAGGTATAAAGTGTTATCCTCGTGTCAAAAAAGTGGACCTCGTCGTGATCGTTGTACGCGCTGAAATGGTGCCTTCAGTGCTTGAAGAATCAGCGAAGCTCGGGATACGGGCCGCAATAATAATTTCAGCTGGGTTTCGAGAGGCCGGTGCAGAGGGTGCTTTGCTTGAGGCTCAACTAAGAAAGATAATAAAAAAGTATGGGATTCGAGTCATTGGCCCCAACTGCTTAGGTATCATCAGTACTAATGCCAAGATGAATGCGTCTTTTGCTGCTGAATACCCTAAAAGCGGGGGCATATCATTCATATCTCAAAGTGGTGCACTTTGTACTTCAATTCTTGATTGGGCTGCAACAGAAAATGTTGCGTTTGATAAATTTGTAAGCATTGGAAATAAAGTGGATATCACTGAAGCTGATTTATTAGAATATATGAAGTACGATCCTGCAACGAAGGTTATCGGACTATATATCGAAGGGGTTGAAGATGGGAAAAAGTTCATGATGGCCTCACAGAAAGCATCGAAAATAAAGCCCATAATTGCCCTCAAATCAGGAAAAACTTCACCCGGAGCAAAAGCTGCTTCTTCGCATACAGGCGCGTTGGCCGGGTCGGATGCTGTTTATGACGCTGCATTCAAGCAATCTGGAATTGTTCGCGTCGGAACCGTAGATGAATTTCTGGATGCGTTTAAATCATTTTCAATGTCTGCCATACCGAAAGTTGACTCACTGGCAATAATAACAAATGCAGGAGGTTTAGGGGTTCTTGCTAGCGACGCGAGTGCTGATAACGGTGTTGTTCTCGCAAATTTTACCAACGAAACCATTGAAAATTTAAGACGACACCTTCCGACGGAGGGCAGTTTATATAACCCCGTAGATGTGCTCGGTGATGCGATGGCTGATAGGTACGCTAATGCCCTTTATAGTATTTTACAAGACGAAAACGTAGGATCCGCCATAGTCCTCCTCACCCCGCAAGCGGTAACAGAGGCTAACGAGACTGCAAGAGAAATAGTCAGGCTATCCGCTACAACAGGGAAGCCACTAATGACGTCGTTCGTAGGAGGAGAACAACTGTCTAATGCAATAGAAATCTTAAAAATGGGAGAAGTGCCTAATTTCCAAAGTCCCGAAAGGGCCGTCAAGGCTATAGGCAACCTCATGAAATATGAAAAAGTTAAGGGTCGCAAAGAGACCGGAAAGCCCCCCAGAATCACCGGTAGAATGACTGATGTTATTAGGCAAATTGAGGTGGTTAAGAAAGACGGCAGGCTTTCAATGAGTGAAGAAGAAGGGCGAACTATTCTTAAGGCTTACGGAGTGCGAACTCCAGAAGAAAAACATGCTAATTCCCGAGAAGATGCTGTTGAAGCTGCTCGCAGTATAGGGTACCCTGTAGTTATGAAGGTAAGCTCACCCGATATCTCTCATAAATCAGATGTGGGGGGGATTGTGGCAAACATCAAAAACGATCGAGAAGCTAAGAACGCTTATGAATCCATCCATGCAAACATAAATAAAAGACTTCCAGCTGCTCGTATAAAAGGGGTTATCGTACAAAAAATGATAGAGGGAAAAGAAGCAATAGTAGGCGTTACTTATGACCCACAATTTGGTCCCTTTGTAACTTTTGGGCTAGGCGGGATTTATGTCGAAGTTTTAAGAGATATTTCTCATAGAGTAGCTCCGATTACGCCAGAAGAAGCAAAAAAGATGATCACTGAAATAAAATCCTATCCGATCCTATTAGGGGTACGGGGGGAAAGAGTGCTCGACATTGACGGCATAGTAGACGTAATAATGCGTTTAACCCAGATAATGCAAAACTTCGATGAACTGCGAGAGATAGAAATAAATCCCCTCTTAGTTCAAGAGCATGCGTGCTATGCAATAGATGCCCTCGTTGTAATTGGAGCTAAGACAAACAATTAATGTGTTTAGGTGGTGAAAATATTGGATATGGAGTGCGATACAAGAACGCTCGTTATAAGTTCCGTTTCTGAGAGGGCTGGCAAGACCATAATTGCATTAGGACTTGCTCTAAACTTTAACGGGCGAATGGGATTTTATAAACCCATCCGCGAAAATCTGATCACAATAAATGGCAATTTAGTCGAAGAAGATGCTTACTTAATGAAACACGTGTTAGATCTCGAAGACGAATCGTTGCTTTCACCATTTTCTTATAACCTTCTTCAGGGAATGACATTACAAGATACTGTGTGCGCGTTAAACCGCGTGTGCGATGATTACGATATGGTTTTGATAGAAGGCACAAAAGACATTAGTACGGGCTTCATTCATCACATTTCAAGCATTCAACTCGCGCAAGCTCTAAACACTGAAATACTGCTTATTACTGACATATACTCGCTTGATATGGTGGCAATGATAAAACTCCTCCTTGACAAGCTTAATGTTCGGTTAAAGGGTATAATCCTGAACCAATCTAAGGATTCCACACTTGAAAAGTACATATCTACAAAAGGGATAAACGTTTTAGGTTCGGTTCCATTCCTGAAAGAGCTCAAAGCGCTTCACGGTTACGAAATAGCTGAAGATTTAGGAGGAGAAATAATCGTTGCTGGGAGAGATCTACCGATTGAAAATGTCCTTATAGGCGCTATGACACCAGAATCTGCCCTTAAGTACTTTATGAGGGTCCCCGCGAAGGCAGTTATAACTGGTGGTGATCGGGCAGATTTACAGATCGCCGCGCTATCGACGCCGACTTCATGCCTGATCTTGACTGGAGGGTTGTACCCTTCAAACCAAGTCATTGCTCGGGCACAAGAACTTGGTGTAAGTATGATACTCGTTCATCAAGACACTCTGACAACTGCCGAAAGAGTCGAGGCGCTCACAGCCCGGATCGATCCGTTTGACGCGAAGAAGATTAAACTCATAAAAGAGTTAATAGCGCAAAATGTTGATTTGGATTCAATATGGAAATAATAATTCAACTAAGAAAATAATTAATAGATACGTGAGTTTTCAAACACGACTGCAGCCAAATGTTAACATAGTTTCATTAATTAATAATTTTTTGTGTCGTTTTTGTTCTCAAAATTTTTTTAAATCGACATCCCACCAACTAT
>CAYYMO010000209.1:0-6707 GCA_964472955.1 uncultured Methanomicrobia archaeon
AATTGCCTTGAAGTTACGGTTGTGCACGGGGAAGCATCGGAAATAAGGACGTTTATGAATAGCATGATGGTACAGCATGGCGTTCAGCACGTCAAAATCTTTTCAATATCTAAGCAAAAGACAGCGAGATAGCTGTAAAAAGTTAGAAAACAGAAGATGTACGAATGGACTTTCGCACAAACGTAATGAAAATAACAACTATTTTTGATATCAAGCGACTATCTTTCCTGTGTAATAGTAAACGTAAGTGCGAATTTCAGCGCACTCCTAATTGCGGATTAGCGTAAGAATGTTCATATTTTTAATGGGTAGATAGTTATGAAGACGGAACGTGACAGAGAGAACTACTGGAGCACAACAGATGGAAGAGTTAAATTTTGGACAAGATCTGGTCTCAGCTGAAAAAGCAGTCTTAAGATTTTGGAAGGATAACGATATAGTTAATAAATGTTTACGTGCCAATGAAAACTCACAATTATTCAGATTTGTTGAAGGGCCGCCAACTGCAAATGGCTCACCAGGGGTCCATCATGTGTATGCACGAATCGTAAAAGATCTCTTTTGTCGATATAAAAGCATGAAGGGATACTTTGTGCCTCGAATGGGTGGATGGGACTGCCACGGACTTCCTGTTGAAATTTCAGTAGAAAAGGAGCTTGACCTTGAAAGCAAACAAAAGATCGAAGAGTATGGAGTCGAAAGTTTTAATCAAACGTGCAGATTATCAGTATTCAGCCACATAGATGAATGGTCCGATTTGACGAGGCGTATTGGTTTCTTCATCGACCTGGATAGCCCGTATACTACGATGAATCCAGGATATATAGAATCGGTGTGGTGGTCCTTAAAGCAACTCTGGGAAAAGGAGTTGTTATATGAAAGCTACTATGTAGTGCCCTACTGTCCAAGATGTGGCACGGCTTTAAGCTCACACGAAGTAGCTCAGGGGTACCAAACAATACAGGAAGAGTCAGTTTATGTAAAGTTTCCATCCATTGATGAAGAAAAAACATTTTTTTTGGCATGGACTACAACGCCTTGGACGCTGTTATCTAACGTTGCTTTAGCAGTAAATCCCGAAGTGACATACATAACTGTTGAACTTAATGGTGAGCGACTGATATTTGCAAAGGATATGCTTGGTACTGTTATTCGAACAAGCTCTGAGTATAGAATAATAGAGGAATATGAAGGAAGCGCTCTTAAAGGTAAGGAATATCGTTCACTCTTTGGCGCGGCTCAAAGTGCCATTGTGACTGCATCTTTTGTCACAACCATTGAAGGTACAGGAATAGTACACGTTGCTCCGGCTTTCGGTGAAGACGACTTCAACGTTGCTAAAGCTTACGGACTCCCTATGATACAGCTCGTCAACCCAGATGGCCGATTTAACGCAGAAGTCGAGATAGTTGGAGGCATGTTCTTTACCGAGGCCAATCCTGTAATTGTTAGTTTCCTAAAAAATGAAGATCTTCTATTTAAGGTTGAAAAGTACGAACATAGCTATCCATTCTGTTGGAGATGCGAAACGCCACTTATGTATTATGCTAGAAAGGCGTGGTTTGTCAAAATGAGCGCTCTTCGCGATGAGTTAATGGATAACAATAAGAAGGTCAACTGGTATCCCAAAACCATTAAGTACGGCAGGTTCGGAAATTTCATTGAGAATGTTAGGGACTGGGCGCTTAGCCGTGAACGATATTGGGGCACACCCCTCCCGATATGGAAGTGTTCTAGTGGCCACGTTATCGTAGTTGGTAGCATCGACGAGTTGAAACAAAAGTCAAATAGTCGTGCCCCGTTCAAAGGCGTGCACAAACCCCATATCGATGAAGTAATCCTCACGTGTCATGATTGTGGAAAACCGATGCAACGTGTCAGTGAAGTAATTGATTGTTGGTACGATTCTGGTTGTGCTCCTTTTGCTTCGCTCCATCATCCTTTTGAAGAGAGAATTGAGTTTAAAATTCCAGTGGATTTTATAAGTGAAGGCATCGATCAGACACGAGGATGGTTTTATAGCCTCCATGCTGTTGGAACTGCAGTTTTTGGTGCCAATGCATATGAGAATGTTATCAGCTTAGGTCATATCGTGGACGAACAAGGAAGAAAAATGTCAAAAAGCAAAGGGAATAGCGTTGATCCTTGGCTCATCCTGAACAATGAAGGGGCTGATAGTCTAAGGTGGTATTTGTTCAGTTCTGGTCCTCCTGGAAACCCTAAAAAATTTTATGAGGAAGCCGTTATAGAGTCGCAGAGAAAGTTCATAATGACTTTATGGAACGTTCTTACCTTTTATAGGACATATGCTGAGATCGATCACTATAACCCATTGCAGCAGCGGTTAAGCCATTATCAAAGGAATGAAGTCGATCGGTGGCTGCTTTCGAAGTTAAATCGGCTTATTGTACGTGTAAATGAATTGATGGACGTTTATGATTATAATCCGGCAGCACTTGAAATTGAACAATTCATAGAGGATGTGAGCAATTGGTATGTACGAACGTCGAGAAGACGCTTTTGGAAGACAGAACAAGACTTAGACAAAAAGTCGGCGTACGACACATTTTATGAGACTCTCCTAACTTTTGCTGCACTTGCTGCTCCTTTTACTCCGTTTATCACCGAACATATCTATCAAAGTTTACGAAAGGAGGACAGTGCAACGGCAAGTGTCCATCTGGCACCATATCCTGTTGCAACAGGGTCACCTGACGCAGAGTTAGAGGCTCAGATGGAGTATGTAAAGGGAGTAGTTGAAGCTGGAAGAGCAGCTCGGGCAGCATCCAACATAAAAATTAGGCAACCTCTTAAAAGGCTCATATGTCTAGGACCTGAAATTCGAAGTGAGGAGTTAAAGACAATTATCAAAAAAGAGTTGAACGTAAAGCAAATTGTTTTTAGATCGGATGAATCAGAACTCGTTGAATACTCTGTGACACTAAATTTCACGTCTATTGGGCCAAAGCATAAAAAACTCGTTCCGCGCATTCAACAGTCCTTGCGAGAACTTGACCCAAACATCGTAGCTCGCATGATACCCTGTGGATTACCGATCGAAGTTGAAGGAGAAAAAGTTATTTTGGTCAGCGAAGATGTACTCATTTCTGAAAAGACGAAAGATGGATTTGTAAAAGGAACTACAAATTCAGTTAAAGTCTTTTTAGATATTGAAATCACTCGTGAGTTAAAAAAGGAACTAATCGCGAGGGAATTGGTAAGAAGGGTTCAAGTAATGCGCAAAGAAATGAATCTTTCCTATACTGCAGAAATCAAAGTAGGTTACATAACTTCAGAAGAGATTGCGAATGTAATACGGGAGTTTTATGACTATATAAAAGATGAAACGCTCGCAAGTGAGATAGTGAACGGGGCGGTTGAAGGCTGTAAATATGCAAAAGAATGGGTGATTGAAGGGCACCCACTAGCAATATCCATTTGCGATGAGACACTGCAATGAACTTTAATGAATGGGAACCTATCTATGAGAAGATTCTCAATGATTTCGGTTTTAGCCGAGAAGAGGATGAGCGTTCTGCTCAACTCCTGTCTGAATTATTGGAGGAAAAAGGCGATTCCCTATTGCCGCTTGAAAAATTACGGAGCATAATAAAAGACAAAGAAGTCATCGTGTGCGGCAAAGCGCCGCGGCTTTCGAAGGACGTCGTGAAGTTACAGACAATGCGGAAAAAGGTGATCGTAGCCGCAGATGGAGCAACCACCATTTTACTGTCGCGAGGGATAACTCCGCATGTAATCGTTTCAGACCTCGATGGCGTCATAAACGATATAATTGAGGCTAATGGACGGTGTGCTGTAATTGTAGTCCATGCGCACGGTGACAATATTACGAAGTTAAAACTTTATGTCCCGCAGTTAACAAAAATACTCGGCACGACGCAATCACGCCCACTTTCAAACGTATTTAACTTTGGCGGCTTTACCGACGGTGACAGAGCCGTTTACTTGGCAAAAGAATTAGGCGCAAAAAAAATTGACATCATTGGGTTTGATTTTGAGGACGCTACTGTTGGAGCAATGAAAAAGAAAAAGCTTCTGTGGGCAAAACGATTAATTGCAGCGACTGATGTAGAGATACTATGACGGTTTCAATAGCTCTTGCTGGAAAACCAAACACAGGTAAATCCACTTTTTTTAAAGCGGCAACTTTAGCCGACGTTGAAATCGCAAATTATCCATTTACTACAATAGGTGCAAATATTGGCATAACTCACGTGAGGGTGACATGTCCTTGCAGGGAATTAGCTGTTCCGTGTGAGAACTGTATAAAAGGAGCGCGCTTTGTCCCTGTTGAGTTAATTGACGTAGCTGGGTTAGTACCCGAAGCTTACAAAGGAAAGGGGCTGGGTAATGCATTTCTTGACGATCTTCGCCAATCTCAAGTTATAATCAACGTAATTGATCTGTCTGGTGGCACAGACATTGAAGGAAAACCAATTGGCATAGGGATGCACGATCCTTTAGACGACGTGGGTCTTCTAGATCGAGAACTGACGATGTGGCTTTGTGGGATCATACAAAAGAATTGGGCTCGACTTGCGAGAAAAGCACAGTTAGAAGAAAAAATTGAACATTTGTTGGCAATGCAGTTAGCAGGCACGAATGTCAATGAACATCAGATAAAAAATTCGATGATTAAGCTCGGGCTTTTAGATAAACCGCCATCGAGATGGACTGAAGCTGATATCAGGAATCTCTCTCACGAGATAAGAAAAATTTCGAAGCCAATAATAGTCGCGGCGAATAAAAAAGACATCACGCCAGCTCAAAACTTGGACAGACTTGCTGTAGTTAAAGATTGTGTTGTAAAGACAAGCGCTGAAGCTGAACTTGCACTGCGACTTGCGCACAAAAATAGGTTAATTGACTATATCCCTGGTGATACACATTTCGAAGTAATCGGTACGGTAAGCGACCAGCAAAAAAAAGGCCTTGAAAAAATTTTAACACTTATTGCTGAAGACGGAACAGGGGTGCAGAAATGCATAAATAGCGCTGTTTTCGATGTTTTGGATTACATAGTAGTGTATCCTGTTGAAGATGAAAATAAACTTACCGACAGCTATGGAAATGTTTTACCTGATGCGTTTTTGATGAAGAGAGGGCAGACTGTAAAGGACCTTGCTTACAGAGTGCATACAGATATCGGAAGCGGATTCCTCTACGCAGTCGACGCACGAAGCAAAAAGAGATTAGGAGAACATTATATCCTCTTAAATGGTGACGTAATTAAGATAGCCTCTACTGCAAAGCATAAATGAGTGAGCATTAAATAGTAACAAAAACTAAATAACGGTTAAACGTATGCTAAGAACTTATTGTGAAAAGTAAAATTAGACGTAAGTCCCAAGGAATGTAGCGTTAAAGCTGAACCGATTAGGATGAGGATTAAAAGATGAAGTCAATGTATTCATATATCCGGGATGCGTGGAAAACGCCTAAAGAAAGTTATGTTGATGAATTAATGTGGTACAGACTCCAAGATTGGAGACGTCAGCTTTCTGTCACGCGGATTGAAAGACCCACCCGCCTTGACAGAGCGAGGAGTCTTGGATATAAAGCGAAACAAGGTATAATTGTTGCCCGAGTGAGGGTGCGGCGAGGAGGCAGAAGGAAGTCGAGACCACGCGGTGGGAGAAGAACCAAGCATATGGGAGTTAACTTGATTACTGCTGGTAAAAGCATACAAAGAATAGCCGAAGAACGAGCAGCAAAAAAGTTTCCAAATTTAGCGGTGTTAAACTCATACTGGGTAGGTCAAGATGGAAAGGCGAAGTGGTATGAAGTTATCCTTGTCGATCCGCATCATCCGTCTATCATAAATGATAAGAACTTGAATTGGATATCAAATTCAGTTGGACGAGCGTTTCGTGGCAAGACAAGCGCTGGTAGAAAAGGTCGTGGTATGAGAAAGAGGGGCAGAGGAACGGAAAAAACCCGACCATCGCTTAACACTCACGGCAGAATAGGGAAATAGCAAATTATTGCCGCTTAGAGAAGTCATTTTAAATGCCTCAAAGAGCGAAGGATTCTCACTTAAGGTCTAACGAATTAAAAACAGTGCATAGTGTCAATATAAGTGTTTTTGTTCATGCCACTGAGGAAGAAGACAAGGTGTTAAATGTCCTTAAGCGGTTTTTATCTGAAGACGCAAACGTTCAAAAGGAGCATGCGACCGGGCATTTCCGAAATCCTATAGAAGTACTCACAGTTAAAATCACGAAACATAGGGATATCGCTAAATTTTTAGATCTCATAAAGCAAAATCTTCCGAAAGATGATATACATAAGCTTTTAAACGATTTGAATTGCTACGTAGATGATGAAGGGGTTTTATTTATTCGAATCGATAAGCAAGAAGCGGCAGGGAATTCACTTAAACTCGGAAAAAAGGATCCAATTTTAGTACGAGTGAAGATAGCAGCATACCCTGCCCGTAAGGAAAAAGCATTGGAAGTGGCAAGAGGATTATTAAGCGATGGTTGAGTACTACGATCTTTGCATCCATTCCCGCCCAGAATGCACTGATTCTCCAGAGAGACTCAAATTATTATCAAACAAGTATGGCTTCACGAATATCGCGATTACAAATCATTCGACTTATTGGCAGCCACTAGAGTCCACGGATATTATTTCGGGTATTGAGTTAGTTGCAAAGAGCGCACAAATGTTGAGAAATCTAATTA
>CAYYMO010000210.1:0-4032 GCA_964472955.1 uncultured Methanomicrobia archaeon
CCGAACTCATGCATTTTCTTGTTCCAGAGCTTCAAGTTCCTTAAAAATCGCAAGCGTTTCTAATGCATCTTCCTTGCTTAGTTTCTCAATGGCGAAGCCTACATGAATGAGAACATAATCGCCCGGCTTAACGTCTTCTACGAGCTCTAGGTTAATTTCTTGGAGCAATCCGCCGAAGTCAACAGTTCCCGTATTCCCTTCGACAGTAACGACCTCCGCTGGAATGGCAAGACACATTTACATTTACCTTCTTAATTCGTTTAATCAGTTTGTAATAGTATAACTCAGTAAGCAAAATTTAAGTAAAATTTCAGATTCACTACTAGTTATCTTTATTTTATGACCATATATAAGTTACTAAGCAGCCTTATCTATCCGTAGAGTAGCCGCAGGGTGGTATTTGGGCTAAAAGAGTTTTTAAATATAATTGGTTACATGGTACGTGTGTATAGATAGACAGATAAATAGGTAGATGGGTGGAGAATCATCCGCATTTTTTATCCCTTTTAGCTTTTATAATTTCATACATCTGGAGAAAAACTACATGTCAGTATCGGAATCATTGAAGCGGTACGAATTCAAGAGGGTAATTGAAACACTTGAGGGCAAGAAGGGGCAAGCGACCGAGCTGATCACGATATATATACCACCGGACAAACAGGTTTCTGACGTAGTGGCACAGTTGCGGGATGAATACGGGCAAGCGTCGAACATAAAGTCTAAGAGTACAAGGACGAATGTACAAAGCGCGCTCTCGTCAATTATGTCACGCCTTAAATACTACCGATTTCCCCCTGAAAATGGACTCGTGATATTTACCGGTACAATATCGCTCGGGGGTGATAAGACTGACATGCAGACTCTCGTGGTTGAGCCCATTGAGCCAGTTAAGTCATATCAGTATCGATGCGATTCTACGTTCAACCTTGAGCCGCTCAAGGAGATGTTGAGGGAGAAGGAAGTATTTGGCCTCGTCGTGCTCGACAGAAATGAAGCGACGGTAGGGTTGTTGAACGGCAAACACATTGAGCCGGTGAAGCATTTAACGTCTGGGGTCCCCGGTAAGCATACAAAGGGAGGGCAATCACAGAGGCGTTTTGAACGGTTGCGCTTAATAGCCATTCGCGAATTTTATAAGCGTATTGGTGAAGCAGCAAGCAATGAGTTTTTGCAGCACCCAGAGCTTAAGGGGGTGCTTATAGGTGGCCCAAGCCCCACGAAAGAGGAGTTTGTCGATGGAGAGTTCCTCCAGTATGCGCTTCAGCAAAAGATTCTCGGGGCGTTTGATGTATCATACACAGATGAGTATGGGCTCTCTGAGCTTGTTGAAAGTGGAGAGGAGGTTTTGCAGGAACTCGACTTAATGCGAGAGAAAAAAGCAGTGGGTAAGTTTTTTAAAGAACTTGTTAGCAATAGTGGGAAAGCCACATACGGAGAACATCAAGTACGAAGGGCGCTAGAACTCGGAGCGGTCGATATGCTCCTGCTTTCAGAGGCGCTGCGCCTGAAGCGCGTGACATATGCCTGTCCGATGTGTGGTTTCACAAATGAAGAAACCATTAGGGGGATGACGAGAGGGGGAATCTGTCCGAAGTGCGCAGCAGCGATGGAACTAGTGAGCGAAGAGGATGTAGTGGATGAGCTCATAAAAGCTGCTGAGGAAACAGGAACAACGGTCGAGTTTATCTCAACAGATTTTAATGAGGGCGAACAGCTTATGCGGGCATTTGGTGGCATAGCTGCAACGCTGAGGTTCAATGTAGGGGAGCACTAAGCTGATAGGGGATGTTTGTTGAATTCAAAAAAATCGTCGAGTCACTTCTATGGGACGCGCTGAGTAGAGCCGGTTATGAAGCAGACGACCTTGGACTTGAATCTAAGGGAGATTTCGCGGATTTAGCGTCATCGGTTGCATTCAGGCTTGCTCCGAAGTACAGGGCATCACCGACAACCATAGCGCAAGACATAGCACAGAACATTCCCCAAAGTGAACTCATCGAGCGCGTTGAAGTTGCTGGCCCCTACATCAACTTCTCTGTCGGAGCTGCGTATCTGTGCAAGACACTTCAGACAGTGGTAAAGGAGGGCCGTTCTTACGGTAACATCGGTTTACGGCAGACTGTCGTTTTAGAACATACATCGGCGAATCCAAATGGTCCCCTGCACATTGGGCACGTGAGAAATTCAATAGTTGGTGATGTCCTTGGGCGATGTCTCAAGAGGGCGGGATGCAGCGTTGAGACGCAGTACTACGTGAACGACATGGGGAGACAGATCGCCCTCGTCGTCTGGGGCTTGATGCAGTTCGAGCTTGATCAAAATAAAAAATCTGACCATGCTACCGCTGATATCTATATACGGGCGAATGCCGAGGTTGAGCTCCACCCTACTCGACGAATTGAGGTCAGCGAGCTTATGCAGAAGTATGAGCGCGGCGATGAGGATATCGCATGCCTCTTTCAAGATGCCGTTAGGTTCTGTCTTCTGGGGATTGTCGAAACCTTAAGAAACCTAGACGTCGGACATGATACGTTTGTATGGGAAAGTGAATTTTTAGAAGATATCGCGGGGCTCATTCGTGAGCTCAAACAGCGCGGTTATACAAAGGAAGATGGCTCGTTAGTTGTCGATCTGTCAAAATTTGGCATGGATAAGGAGCTCGTGATAAGGCGATCTGATGGGACATCAGTGTACCCTACCCGTGACATAGCGTACCATATATGGAAAGCTGGCCGATGCAGCTGTATGATAGATGTGTTAGGAGCCGATCATAAGTTAAACGCGATGCAAGTAGGGAAAGTGCTCGAGTTGTTCGGTGTGAGGCCACCGAAGGTAGTCATCTTTGAGTTCGTCTCCCTCCCGGAAGGCTCGATGAGCACGAGAAGGGGCCAGTTTGTCTCGGCTGATGATGTTCTTGAAGAGGTTGCCAACAAAGCATATGAGGAAGTTGATAAGAGGCGCCCTAGCTTATCTGAGGATGAAAAATGGTTGATAGCTAAAGCAGTTGCGAAGGGCGCCGTGCGCTATGACATAGCAAGTGTATCGGTCGACAAGCCCACAGTTTTTGACTGGAAGAAAGCGCTCGACTTTGAGCGGCAAGGTGCGCCATTTATTCAGTACGCCCACGCGCGAGCCGCGAACATATTGGCCAAGGCTGAAGATTTTGATGGAAACTACGATCCTAAACTGCTAAGCGATGAATTTGAGATTAAGCTTATAAAGGTTATTGCAAAGTTTACGGCCGCCATCGAGAATGTTGCACTGAATCTGCGCCCCCACACGCTCGCAGGCTACGCGCGGGAACTGGCAGAATCATTCAATCAGTTTTACCGGTATGTTCCAGTTCTTTCCGCGGAGCCAGGTGTAAGAGAAGCAAGGCTCGGACTTGTATATTGTGCAAAGATCACGTTAAGAAATACGCTGGAGTCTCTCGGCATAGAAGCCGTTGACTCGATGTGAGTTTGTTGATAGCAGCGGTCATGATCGCATTCCTACTGATATGAGAAAAAGAAAAAAGTCTAGCGACAGCGGGAATTACCGGGATATCCTACGAAAGCAGGGATATCAGATGGTGGGGTACGGGGGCGCAGTAAAGACCTGTTTATGGCTGCGGAAGTCCCTCAAAGGCGAGGGCGTATGCTACAAAGAGAAATTTTATGGTATAAAATCTCATCGTTGCATACAAATGACGCCTGCGTTCGACTGTAATCAGCGATGTCTGCACTGTTGGAGACCAGTCGAGTTTAACGCGCTTGACGAGTGTACATCCTATGATGAACCGCGCGTGCTTGTGGACGGATCTATTGCGGCCCAAAGGAGGTTACTCACAGGATATAAAGGCTTTGAAAAGATCAACCCCAATAAACTGACTGAGGCATTTGATCCAAAACACGTAGCAATTTCATTAAATGGGGAACCTACGCTGTATCCCTTCCTCAATGAGCTCATCGAGGAATTTAAGAACGCCGGCTTGACTACGTTTGTCGTGTCGAATGGCACGCAACCTGATATCTTAGAGGCGATACACCCGAC
>CAYYMO010000211.1:0-6545 GCA_964472955.1 uncultured Methanomicrobia archaeon
GTGGCATTCATCGTTAAATTAACAGGGATTTTTATTATCTACGATTCTGTTACGGCTTTGTTGACTAAGAGTGTACCATCTGAAGTCGAAATTGGGGTTACCGTAGCTGGTATTTCAACGGTAACCGCATGGTTTTTATCATACTATAAAAAGCGAGTAGGAAATCGGATCAAATCAAACGCCCTCATTGCAGAGTCAAAACACTCATTAATTGACGCGGTCTCTTCGTTGTCTGTTGCAGCAGGTCTTATCTTAACAAGCCTTGGTTTCTGGTACATGGACCCGATAGTCGGTATAGTGATTTCACTGCTTATTATACAAATTGGCCTAAGCGTGACGAAGACATCTATCGACACGCTTATGGACAAAGAGGGCCCTCCTGAAGTCTGTGCACGGGTTAAAAATACCATTGAAAGCGTGCCTGAGGTTAAAGGGATAAATTATGTACATACTAGAGGCAGCTGGAACTATAAGATAGTCGATGCGTCTATCACCGTAAATAGAGGGCTAACGGTGAGTGATCTCTCCACGTTACAAGAGAGAATAAAAGAGGGAATATTTTTAGCGATTCCTGAGGTCCACCAGGTTAATGTGATGGTGAATGAGTACAATGACACCGTAACCGTTGCGGTAAGCTCAAATGAAACAGGCCTAGAAGCTGCATTTGCGAATGACTTAGGAAATTGCGGTTATTTCGTTATTGCGACTGTACAAAAAGATACGATTGATGTTGTCGGCTCATTTGTGAACCCGTATAAAGCAGGCTCGCGAAAAAAAGGAGCACAAATCGCTCAGTTTATGCGCGATAATAAAGTTGATGTAGTTGTGACGGGTCACGCTGGTGAAGGTGCCGTACAGTGGCTGAGAGGATATGGGATAAACTTAAAATTGATTGATGATTCAGGCTTAACCGTCTTAGATGCTATAAAGTCTGCAAAGTTGTTCGCGCAATAAGGTTTATTCCGAAACCATACTGTAAATTTATATAACGCTGTTCTACATAACAATGTTATATAAATAATTGTATGAATATCAAGTGCAAACAAAACAACTGTAATTATTGGCAAACGTACCCAGAGCGCAGCTGGATACAGTTCCTCATACTCAGGACTCTCTTTGAGACGCCGACGTACGGGTATCAGCTCCTCGACGAGATTGACGAAAGAAGCTGCGGCTGTCATAAGCTCGAGCCCGGAAGCATCTATACCGTGTTGCGACGGATGGAGGAGAAGGGGCTGCTTTCGTCGACGTGGGAACGGGTCAATTCCGGTCCGGACAGGAGAATTTACACCGTAACCGAGAGGGGCGCCAAAGTTCTGAAGATGGGGCTAAGCACCATTGTGAGGAGGAAGCAACTCTTTGATGATTTAATTGCGTTCTATGAAAAGCGTTTTGAAAAAACAGAACAAGGGGGTGAACAGTAAATGTGTGGACAGGATAGTTGTTGCATCTCATATGGGGAGGGGTGCTGTTGTGGGTGCAGCTGCGGTTGTTGTGGGAATCCTCGTTATCACCACCATAGGCATCACGAGCTCGGAATGAGTATGGGGGCGGGCATGGAATCCCCAGTGCCGTTGATGGACGTTGATGAAGAAATTAAAATGCTTGAAGAGTACAAAGATGCACTGACCAAGCAACTGGAACGGGTTAACAAACGGCTTGAGGGGTTTAAACGCTGAAACAGCATATACCCCTCTTAATTTAATTTTTAAATTATTCCAATCAATGACGTCATAGGCAAATAGCAGCAACATCTAAAAATAGCACGTGAGATCTTGTTTCAGCTAGCAAGGGAGCTAAAACCCAGTTCTATTATAAACCTATCTTAAGCCTTCATATTTGAACTGTAAGTAGGTCTGCGCACACGATGAGGGATCTTAGGAGTTGCAGCCGTGCGCGTAGGTGAGGAGGACGCGAACCTGTTTTTCGAGATAATCTGTGAGGTGTTTCATGCCAAGAATGAACTAATCGATAAAGGCACCCTCTACGATGAATTTTATGTCATCGATGAATTGAATTGCCTCCGCTTCTGATGCGACACCGTGCACATCGATCCGTCCACTTCTGTATATAGTGATGTCACACCCCTCGTGGGAAAACCGCGCGACCCCCAATTTTTCCGAGCACTGTGCCACACCTCGTAATATAGTACATAATTCGTGCATAGAAAATGCATTGCCGAAATGCCCCTCCACGACAAAACCTCCACCAACGCACGGCCGTACCGTTTTTACGTCGTACTTCCTTTCCGTCATTCATCGTTACTCCGTCTTCGGACATCGCATCGTCATTTTTTTGTAGAGGTCTCTCCCTTCCGATGTTAATTCAAGATCGCTACCGCGTTGTACAGCATACCCTGCTACAACAAGGCGCGTTATCTCCTTCTCAACGAGCGCATCCCTGAGAGCACCCCAGCTCTTGATATATGCGTGTTTGCTCGCAAGAGACATGCGCCTCCAGAGAAGGTCATGCGCGTCGATGTTGACGTCTATTTCCATGTAAACGTTTCACTAAAGAGAGGATTTGGATGCGTTACAATTAATCTTAGTGAGACTACATAGGGATATAGCTTATGAGGAACGTCAATGTTCGCATCTTTGAACAGCACGCGCGAGAATACGATAGGTGGTTTGAGGAGCACACCTATGCCTACGAGTCTGAAGTGCTGGCAGTGCAGAGCCTCCTGCCCCGCAGAGGCACTGGGCTGGAGGTGGGCGTCGGCACGGGACGCTTTGCGCTCCCGCTTGGCATCAAAGTCGGGGTGGAGCCGGCACACGCGATGGCATCGATCGCGCGGCAACGAGGCATCAGAGTCTACGAGGCGAGAGCAGAAGAGCTCCCGTTTGCCAACGAGTCGTTTGATTTTGTGGTGATGGTGACGACGATATGCTTTCTCAGAGATCCTCTACAAGCACTGCAGGAAACGAGGAGGGTTCTTAAACCGAGGGGGCGTGTCATAATCGGGATGATCGACAGCGACAGTCCTCTCGGGAAGGACTATGAGGCGAAAAAGAGTGAGAGCACGTTTTATCGACACGCCCACTTCTACTCTGTCACGCAGGTGATAGAATGGTTGACACGATTGGGATTCGGCACCATCAAAACGTGTCAGACCGTGTTCGAAAATCCGGAGGAGATGGCTGCCCTTGAGCCGGTAAAAGATGGCTTCGGGGAAAGGGGATTTGTGGTTATTGCCGCACAGAAAGGGGTGAAAACGTGAAGGTAGGTATCGTCATCTATTCAAACGATCCGGAAACCGTGTGGAACGCCTTTCGGTTCGGCAACTACGCCGTGAAAAAGGGTGAAACGGTGCAGGTGTTTCTCATTGGGAAGGGAGTAGAGAGCGAATCCCTTGATACCGGAGCATTCAAGACTTCTACGAATTAGAGCGTATCACTTTCACAGTCACTTCGCTTTCACTTTTCGAGCCATATCTCGAACCTTATCAAGTCCTTTGCACCTAGAATGTCGTACTTTCTAAATGGGGTCTTGGAAATAAAATCTTTGAATTGGTCGCTAGTGTAGGCAGATCGTCTGAGCACCTTAAAGGTCCACTTCGTTATAAGTGAATCTATCCTGCCCAAGCCCATGCTTTTCACAAAGTCACGTATCGCTTCGTCTGACGCATCTTGCCGCATGTCAATTATTACCACCTTCCCATGTGCGCGTAACACTCTGTACATCTCACGCAGCGCTCTAACTGGGTCTGCAAAATTTTTGAAAGCAGAGGTACAGATGATGAAGTCGAACATCTCATCGTCAAACGGCATGTGTGCGGCATCTCCCTGTCGAAATTCAACCTTTGTTCTTACTCCCGCTTCCGCGGCATTCTTTTGTGCGATCTCCACAAGAGTTCTGCTGATGTCCAATCCGACGACCTTATACGTTCCACGCTTTGCGAGCTCTATCGCCAGATAACCGGAGCCTGGAGCGACTTCGAGCACGCTACTCCCCTCTGCCACATTCTCTGCCACCTTTTTTGCCCACGTTCTATATTGTTCCGGATATTTCCGGACAGTTTTGTCATACCATCGGGCAAAGAAGCTCTCCATTCCAATACCCTTGTTTCCTTTTGCTTTTGCACCTTTTGGCAACGTCTTCCTGTTGCCAGCTAGTCCCGTAATTACCCCGCACCGCTTTTGCCGTATTATTATTAAAAGTACAATGCGTGCTTGAGATCATAACTTCCATAAAGATGCGGGTCGAAGTGATCCATTGCTCGGCATTTGGTGACTTTCTTAATTAACGCTTGTTATTTTGATGCGTTTTTTTTAGTTCATGTCTTCCGACAATATACTTGCAGGTGGCCCGTGGACTTAAGGAGATGCAGAATACAGAAAAACGATGTATATGATTGATGAACAATGATGAAAACAAACGTATTATTTATCGTTTACTGTGTTCTACGTACGTAAATGTCACTATTAACTTCCCTTGTTAACAATTGAAGGGAGGGCTTCTAGTGGCAGGAAAAATTCCGCAACGAGTTAATGATTATCAATACCCCTCTTATACTCTCAATCCATCCAGAAACGTCATCATCACCTTGTTAAAGAATTCATAGTTATCCTGATTAGAGCAGTATCCCGCATCAGGTATGACGACGCAGTTACTCTGCTTGTCTCGTTCCGCCCATTCTTTCATAGCTTTCCGTATGTTTCCCGTTTTATCGTACTCGCCATACGCCAGCAGTAACGGACAGTAGACGTGATAACCAGGCTCGTAGTGGATACACGTGGAAATGCCGTCCCATATTTTGACGAATTCATCTTTGGATAGCCTGTCGAACACGTTCTTTAAATATTGCTTAGAACTGCGGTTTACAGAAGATGCATCAACCATAGCTTTTTTAAGGTTCTCATAAGGCCAAAGCCTGAATATCAGCGGCGACATTCTGACCGCCAGAGATCCAATCATTGATAGTTTAGCCGTGATGCAGGTTCCATCGATAATAATCATGGCTTTAACCCTCTCAGGGTGTTGGAAAACCGTCTCCTGAATCACATAAGTGCCTGCTGACTGGCCCATGAATATGGCCCCTTCCTTGTCAAGACTACCCAATATGTTCACTATGTCAGCTACCGCATCCTTCACCCTGAATGGTCCTTCGAGCGGCCTTGACTGACCATGCCCTCGCAAGTCCCATCGGAGGACCTGGTAATCTCCCATCAAACAGGGCATCTGTAGGTCGAATTGCGAGTGATCGACGGCTGCTCCGTGGGCAAGAAATATCAGTTGGTTATCGGGGTTTCCAGAAAGCCAATAATGGACGATACAACCAGGCCTTTTGATGGTATGTTCGATTTCGTTAACGGACATGAAAAATCTCTTTTGATACTGGGTTGCTGTCTTTATATCACCATCCCTCTTTATATCACTAAATCCTTCAGCACATCCACTCCGACGCCCTATTCGTATTCGTGGAGTCATCCGATGATTGATGCGCCTTAGGTCAGAGCTGAGAAGAGCACGACATGCACGTGTCAATTTTGTACAAAGGTTTATAAAAGACAAAACACCTTGACGCCTAGCGAAGTAAAGTACGAGCTATAAAAAGGTGATCGTTAATGAAAATTAGTGTGCGCAATAAAATTCCTGCTACGATAAAAGAGGTAACATTAGGCGCTGTGATGGCAGAAGTCGTCATGCTGGCTGGCAACAACGAAATTGTAGCGGTCATCACAAAAGATGCTGCTGAAGATCTTGCCTTGAAAGCGGGGGACAGCGTCACCGCATTGGTGAAGTCGACAGCGGTTATGATTCAAAAATAGGCCTAACGAGGCTTGAAATAACACTAAGAGTGGTATATCATGTGACTTTTTTGAAGATTCCAGTTTTTGTTTAGGTCGCAGTGCTGCAAAAAACAGCAGAAAATGATATCACCCCTGCATCAAAGCTATACTACAGAAGGACCACGGGAGGATGAATACCACATATTTTTTGAGAGGAAAAATGTATCTTCGCTTACATCACGCCCCCTGAAATCTAGTCATTTGAGTTATCTTGTGGGAACATCAAAAACCAACTCAGGAATGTTAGAACCGCCACAAAAAGAGAAAGTATATGAACTAATGCTCCGAGAGGCGAAGAGTTGACAGAACCTTTCATGTCTTGTAAACGAAAATCTCTTTTTGGCGTTTGACGAGCTTCATATTTTCTAGTGGGTGGTAATAGCTTACGACCCTTGTTCCGCTTCTTGTTTCAGCCTTTATTTTCCTCGCGATGCTGTCATTAATCCTGCCTTCGTACTGGAACAAGAAGATAACATCGGCGTCAGAAATGTCTTGCTTGAAAAGGTTTCCGAGGACGACGTGGGCTTTTCGCGCTCTGAGCGTGGCTATAAGCCATCGAATAGGCTCTATCTCAACTCCCTTCACATGATCGCATAACTTTGAGGCTTCTATAAGGGCTTCTCCTGTCCCGCATCCGAGGTCGTAGAAGACTTCATCTTTCTTAAGGTCTGCCAGTTTAACAGCCTCGGCTGCGATCTTCCTCGGAGTAGGACCATATGCTGCGCCTCCTGCCAGCATAGGATAAAAAGGAGA
>CAYYMO010000212.1:0-3532 GCA_964472955.1 uncultured Methanomicrobia archaeon
CAGGTTAATTTTATTATATCTTCGCGCGTCTTACATGTTTTATAATACGAGGTGAAAATAAACGAAAAAAGCGATCGCAACACTTTTAGCAGTTGTGATGATTGCGACAGTCGTTAACGTGGCTGTTGCTGTAGCTACGTCTACTCCGCACGTCAAAGCTCTGTCGCCAACAAGCCTTATGGTTACTTATTAGCCTAAACAAGTGACACACGGAAAGGATTTTGACGTCACGGGGCGGCTCACGTCGGGCGGCACCGGCCTGGGCAGCAAATTAATTTATCACTTATATTTTGATACCACAAACAACAAGTGGTACTGGGATTGGAACTTCACGACGTCCGCGGATGGCTCTTTTACTGAGACATTCAGTGTAGATAACCCAGGCCCCCTTACGGTAAGGTACGAGTTCTGGGGTGATGGGCAATACGCTGCAAGTACGAGTGACCCGATAACGATAACAGCAACCTAGTGATGCCCCTTTTAGTCAAGTTAAGACGGTTGACATAGAAAAATCGACAGTCTGTTAGAGCTAAAAGGCGTAACGCCATCACAGAAAAGGCCGATCGAGAAGATGATGCCGAGAATTCCTGCTATTATGAGTCCAGATCGAGAGAGGATCTCGGTTACAGGTGAACTAACTACAGGCTTGGAGACATTTTAAAAGTGTGTATACCCATATTGGTAAGTCTTCACTAGTTCTGTGTCAGGTCAAAACCCGGAGATTAGAGAATGGTAAGAGAAGTTCATAACAGATTGGCACCAGAAAGAACTGTAACTATAAATAGTAAAAAAGAGATTACATGGTTCGATTAATTATGACACAATTCACCAATGAAAAAACTGCAGTCGATCGGCACGCCTTCTACGAACCCCCCCGCGCCATTCAGATGGATAGCACGATGGATGATATTGGTTGTTTTCCGGGCTTGAAGCAGGTAAGTTTGTGTCGTGTGGGGGTTACCGGGGCGCATGTATAAAGTGGGCTTCCAAGCATAAACCTTACAGAGCTATCTTAAACTTTCAATTCTCTTCCTCCGATCTTCGTGCCTTCGCCGCCAGCAGCGTGTTATAGGGAATGTCCATCGAATAAATACAACTCTCGTTCTTAATTATTTTGATGGACAACTTTATACTACCAGACCTTCAGCGCATCCAACAACGCCTTTCGCTCAACTGATCCCTTAGGCGATATGTAAAAGTCCACGCCACGTCCCCCAGCACCCTTCCTTTACGTTCTACTTCAACGAATCTATAAAGCTCTAATTCAGCAACTAATTCCGACAATATTTTGTGAGATACCTATTCACGACTTGTTAGCCGCATGGTATTATTACAGTTAAAAAAGAAGTGCAATTATATCGGCTTAGCACTTCGATAAAATAATAAATATGTCTAAAATAATATGGGAGAATATATGCTATGGCTCAACTAGTAGACTGTTATGTCCAGCGAAGCGCCATTTTTCACCAAAAAAATGCATCTAGCCCTTTCAGGCAAGTTGAATGATAGCGCTACTTGGCATTATTTTACCCTTTTGAGAGAAGCACTGTTGAAAAAAGTAATTCTCGCAGTGTCACTCATGCTTGGTGCTTCCTTCACAGAAGGCATTGGGCTCCTCCTCCTCCTGCCTCTTCTGCAGTTAGTGGGGTTAAACGCGCAGCAACAAACATCAACCGGCCTTACGAAGTATATCTTGTCTTTTTTTATCATGGTTGGCCTGCCCATTACGCTCGTCTCGGTGCTCTGCGTGTACATCATCATCTCGAGCATGTACGCGCTCTTCAGCCGTTGGCAAACCACCACCAGCTGGGCGATTACTTTCGAATTTGAGTCTTTCCTTCGACAGCGGCTATACCGGGCCGTCATGAATACAAACTGGCTCTTCTTTTCACGCTATCGAGCATCAAATTTTACCCATGCACTAACCGGAGAAATTCAACGAGTAGGATCAGGTACGCAACAGTTACTGCAGCTTATTGTGGCTGTGCTCGTCATGTTTGTTTACCTTTTCATCGCTTTGCAGTTGTCGGCAATTGCCACGGGAGTGGTCATCGTTTTCGGGGTTGCATTGCTCTTCGGGCTAAAGGAAAAGATTTTGCTCGCTCGAAAAAAGGGTAGATCCGTCTCGGACAACACTCGAGATTTGTTCGGCGCCATAACAGAGCACCTCGATGGAATGAAGACTGTGAAAAGCTATGGTGCACAGGAACAGAACGTAGCGCTTTTTTCGCGGCTGAATGAACGAATAATGCGTATCTATATTGATTACTTCCGAAACTGGGCCGATACGAACTGCTGGTTTAGTATCGGGTCGGTGGTCATTATAAGCGTGGCTCTTATTATGCTGATCGAGGTTCTCCATCTGCCTGCTGCAAGTGTGCTCCTGCTGTTGTTTATATTCTATCGACTCATACCGCAATTCTCGTCAATTCAACAAAACTATCAAGGATTCACCAATATGCTGCCTTCATTCATCAACATAATAGACCTCCATACGCGCTGCGACGACGCGGCAGAACGCTGGATTGACGATCCAAGCGAGATCACGCTCAGAAGAAGCATCGATTTCCGAGGCGTTTCTTTTACGTATACTGATGAGGGGACACCCGTGTTCGATAACCTCGACCTCACGATCAGAGCAGGTGAAACGACTGCAATTGTCGGCAGCTCTGGAGTGGGCAAGAGTACTCTTGCTGACTTGATAATGGGGCTGATTATGCCGCGACATGGACAGATACTCATTGACGGACTGCTGCTAAGTCCGGAGCGCTTCTATGCGTGGCGTAGCTGCATTGGCTACGTTGCACAGGACACTTTTCTCTTTAATGACACAGTCAAGGCAAACCTTTTGTGGGTGCATCCCGGGGCAACTGACGGGGAGCTCACCACAGCTCTCCGCATGGCAGCTGCTGAGGAATTTGTATCGAAGCTTCCAAATGGGATAGAAACTGTATTAGGTGACCGGGGGGTGCGATTATCTGGTGGCGAACGGCAGCGTCTGGCGTTGGCTCGGGCGCTCTTGCGCAAACCAACTCTGTTGCTTCTCGATGAAGCTACAAGCAATTTAGACTCGGAGAACGAACGACACATTCAAGATGCAATCGATGCTCTCCGTGGTGGTATCACTATTGTCATTATAGCGCATCGACTCTCCACCATTCGAAAGGCGGATGTTATTTATGTACTTGACAATGGTCGAATTGTTGAGTGTGGGGATTGGGAACAGCTGATGCTAAAAGAAAATGGACGTTTTCGCGACCTCTGTAAAATGTAACAAGTGGTTGTTACGAACTTTATTATAAGCAAGCTTTAAAAAGCATTAAGAAACATATATAATAAATCTTTCGAGAAGGAACCATTACAGCCACAAACTTCGATTACCTAGATCGAAATCCATCTCGTTTAAAGCGCATAACAATTAAAGTCGTCAATAAAAGGCAGCATTACTAATGATACTTCTATAAACACAATAAATTGGAAGGAGGTGAACTGTATAACCGAATTCATTGACTCACATAAACCATACGATCCA
>CAYYMO010000213.1:0-2820 GCA_964472955.1 uncultured Methanomicrobia archaeon
CTCGTAAATCTTGGTCGTTAAACTGTAAATAGACTTGCGTGGTATTCAATTGGCGTGACCTAGCAACAACGGCGACATCGGAGTAGACTGATACCATTTATTGCCAATTGAAGGTGTAATCCTACAGGGAGCTGTCCTCAAAGCAATCAAAACATTTATGTAAATGTAAACTATGCATGGTCATATACCGGTGATGGAGTTCACCTAGTCGAATCGCGTAACCGCTGATGACTCCTACGAACATCTTTAAAGAGGGAGTCATCATGTATGCGGACACAACCCCATTGCTCGTTGGTATCATCATTTTACTCGCAAGCTTGATTTCATTACGGTTAGGTCTCTCTGTGGCCATAATTGAGATAGTTCTAGGAGCTCTATTTGGAAATATAGGCGTTATCCACGCTCAGGATTGGATGATCTATCTGGCAGGGTTCGGCGGCATTCTCCTCACATTTTTAGCGGGAACCGAGATAGACATCGATCTAATGAGAGAGAATCTCATAGAAAGCGTTTCGATCGGTTTAAGCTCATTCTTCGCACCATTTATCGGATCGTTTCTGTACGCCTACTTTGTCGCAGGATGGGGCCTCCAAGCATCGTTAATTACCGGCACGGCATTATCGACGACCTCACTCGCCGTCGTCTATTCTGTCCTCGTGGAGACCGGCTTAACAGGGACAAACATCGGGAAGCGGATCATGGCGGCGACGTTCATCACTGACATATCAACGGCGACGGCTCTCAGCGTGTTATTTATCAAGCCGACCATTTACACATTGGTGTTTTTAGCGGTTTCTATAGTGGTGATAGTGTTCGCAGTGAAGTTCTCTCACAAAGTCTTTAACCATCCGAAGGTGAAGAACAAGGTTATTGAACCCGAAATAAAGTACCTCTTCCTGTTCCTCCTCGTGTTCATGTACTTTGCGAACGTCGGGGGAGGGCAGGCGGTGTTACCTGCCTTCGTACTCGGGCTCCTCATGGCAAAGCACTTCGCTGAGACGTCAGAATCAAAAGAGGTGCGGAACAGGCTCAGAACCGTCGCCTATGCGATTATCACGCCGCTCTTTTTCGTCGTCGGGGGTTTGAACGTCTCTGCCCCCCTCATTCTATCGGCAATCGGGCTTTTTGCCATCTTGCTTGCCATCAAACTATCAACGAAGTTTGTCGGGGTGTATTTTCTGGCAGAAAAATACCTCCCGCACGGGAGCGTGTACACCACCTTGCTCATGAGCACCGGGCTTACTTTCGGGACAATAACGAGCGTTTTTGGGTTAACGGCAGGGTACATCACGCAAGTACAGTATTCGTTACTGGTAGGGGTCGTCGTGTCTACTGCGGTGATTCCGACGTTTATCGCTCAAAAGTGGTTCATGCCTGTTCATTCTGAGGACTTATTGGACTTAAATGATATGGGGGTGGATAGAGGGTAGATTCTCTTTTCTCTTGTCGCTGAATATGATCGCCGATAACCGATTGCTAACGTTCGATGTTCGGGAGCTAGTAGACTACGTCATCAGCACCAGAAGCGATGATGGGGGCTACTGCTTCTACAGGCTGAAAGAATCCAACGCCGCTGATACCTTTTACGCCGTACGCATCTTGATGAGCCTCAGGTATGCAGTGCCTGGGCCTGAAATGACGATGGAATTTCTTAAAAACTACCAAGGCAACGACGGATCATTTCAGAGTATCTATATGGCATCCTATGTCTTACAGGGGCTTTTACTGCTCGGAGCTCAACCATTATTTGATCCCTATGACTCTATCGTGTGTCATCTGAAAAGCACGATTGATATCACAAATCATCCCTCTTATGAACTCAATGACGCTCTACTTGAGCCCATCGGCACTGCGGTTACTCTTCTCTTGTTCACGAGAGGAGAGATCCCGACGCAACTAACGCGTGAGATCTACAAAGCTTTGCATCCCTACAAAAGAACCGATGGTGGCTTTGGTGCTGTCCACTCAAATGTCTACTCCACGTACTACGCGATGCGGGCAGTCGCGACCAATCCGGTCGCTTTGGGCACTCTCGCGGGCGTTTCGAACTGGGTACGACGATGCGAGTGGCCATCAGGAGGGTTCTCAAAGACGCCAGATAACACCCCCAACTACCTCGATGAAGTCTATCAGGCATTGTACCTGATGAGAGTAACCAATGAGCGGCCAACGTACATTCATGAAACGGCAAGATTTATCGGATGGTTGCAGAATGCGAACGGGGGATTCAGGCGAGCGTATGATTCTGGAATCTCGAGCCTTGAGAATTCATACTACGCCATAAAGGCGCTAGAGGAGCTGACGTACTGGCTGATGGGGGATGTCACGACATGAGGGGACCTCAGAAGGTAAGCATCGGGGCATCGATGGAAGCGGCACTTCAGCACCTCGATCATATCGAAGACGTCCTCACTCGGCCATCGAGTTTCCATGAGGTGCTCAACGAGGTGCCGGCAGCTGAACTCGAAGAGATTTTGAACGAAGTGCAGCGCCTCCGGGAGATCATAGCACATGCGTTCGAGCGGTTTGACCTTCCGGTAACAGAAACCTCCCGCTTGATGGTGGCATATTTCAACGCAGGGCTAGTGTCCGTCGCGTTTCACGCTTTGGCCCCGGAAACGTTCCAGAGAAGGAGTGGAGAACTCCCGAAAGAGGAGGCAGAGGTGCTTCAGGCATACTGCAATGAAGTCTCAACGGTGCTTGAGCGCTTGATGCATGGCATAGGGTGACCACGGTGAACTAACAAACTTCGTAAAACTATTATTTACGGAATGAATAAGCCCAATTACGCAGCCATATAATGCGAAGAGCGAGTGTGGA
>CAYYMO010000214.1:0-5262 GCA_964472955.1 uncultured Methanomicrobia archaeon
GTATAACGTTCGGGTCGTATGTTCTTTGCATACAGTAATGCCTCAATTATCTGTTCATCATCGATCCCCAAGTCCTTGGCATCAACCGGAGCCCCGATGTTCTGCAACGACTGTCTAATTCCCTGCCAATCGCCTCCGTGCAAATATGCCATCATTATCGTTCCAACAGCACATTGTTCGCCATGTAAAGCTGGTTTTGGAGCTATTTGGTCGAGTGCATGACTGAATTTATGTTCACTTCCTGAAGCCGGACGTGAAGAGCCTGCTATGCTCATTGCAACACTGCTGGATACGAGGGCTTTTACTACAAGTCTAACTGAGTCTTCTAAATTTGGCTTAATCTGAGCCGAATAGTTGAAAATAATTTGGGTAGTCATTTGTGAAAGTGTGGCCGCATATTCGCTGAATTCTTCTCCCTTGAGTTTTCGTGCGAGGTCCCAGTCCTTGACCGCCGTATAGTTCGATATTATATCGCCACAGCCTGCTATAAGAAGTCGTTGGGGGGCTTGAGCAATAATTTTCGTATCAGCAATAACAGCAAGAGGAGTCTGTGCTTCGATAGAATGAGGCTTATCTTTGCAGTGAATTGAAGATCTGCTTGAAGCTATCCCGTCGTGACTTGCAGCTGTTGGCACGCTTATGAACGGAATTCTTGCTTTAACTGAGGCAAGCTTTGCTGTGTCTATTGACTTGCCTCCGCCGACTCCAATGATAAACGACTTATCCGTTGCTTGGTTTGCAACGTGTTCTACTTCTTCAATTGTAGCGGATCTGATAGTCAATGTCGTTGCTGCGTACTTATCTGCTATTATATCTTCAATTTTTTTCCCAAATTTGCAGGTGTTGGGGCCGCAAGCGATTAAGCCATCCCCATCAAGCTTAAGTTCTTGTAGTACGTTAGCAGTACCGTAAATCGCATCGTGTTCCATTACCACGACTCTCGGCAATAGCATCCATCTTTTCATAGGTGATCAATTGAACATAGATTTCTGGAACTTCATTAACCACTATTACATAAATCCACTAATTTACGATACTGGTTATAACCCTGTTGATACTATAACTTACGCAGTTATACTTGGATTGAGCTTATTCGGCGTACATAAATTGTTAAATAAGCTTAAAGTCACAGTAGATGATATTTTTATATTAGCAGTATCCCCTTATATCTTTGTGGGTGGCTCTCTACGGGTGGTTGAAGATGCCGGGCTCGTAAGTGCACCGTGGAAGTATCTCCTAATTACACCGTTGATATTTTTCTTGGTCTTTTTTGTGTGTACTGCCGCTCTCGTTATTTCGATAGGAATTACAAAGTTAACAAGCATAAAATATTATTGGCCGTTTGGGGCTATAGGCATAGCTTGGGGTATAATAAACGTTGCGCTCTTGTATTTTAATTCGACCAGTTTTAACGTTACGGTGCCTGTCGTCGTCTTCTCTATAGGTCTAGGAATCGCTGTACTGGTGTATTTCACGGCCAAAAGGTTTAATATAAAGCTTTTTAAAAATCGAGTGAATGTTTTTATCCTTGACTCACAGCTATTGGACGCTACTGCTACGGCATTTGGTATCACATTTCTACCCTATGCAGAAAAACACGTTTTGCCAAGTTTCTTAATCGCCGTGACAGGAACAGCATTTATAATGTACCCTTTAAAATTACTTGTTATCATCCCCGCGCTCTATATCATTGATCGATATTTGAAAGGTGAATCTGAAAATTTAGTCGGTCTCGTGAAACTAGCCATATTGACTGTCGGTCTCGCTCCTGCAATTAGAGATATTATGCGAATGACTCTCGGTATATAATTAAAGTTAGTGTTTAGATTGTAATATTTTTCGAATCGAACCGTTGGTAACATATGATGGTGATAAATTGAAAAAATCGGATTTCAGCGATTGGTATAACGAGCTCTTAACGGAAGCAGAGATTTTAGATGTTAGATACCCTGTGAAGGGACTTTACGTATGGTTTCCTTTTGGTTTCACAATAAGAAAATTCACCTACAATATTTTACGGTCTATTCTAAATAGAGATCACGTTGAGAGTTATTTTCCCACGTTAATACCTGAAAATGAACTTTTAAAGGAATCAGAACATATCAAAGGATTCGAAGAGGAAGTATTTTGGGTCACACGTGGCGGCTCCAGTGAGCTTGATATCCCTCTAGCTTTGCGGCCGACGTCTGAGACCGCCATATATCCCATGTTCAGTATCTGGATAAGGTCACATGCAGATCTTCCAATGAAGATTTACCAAGTGGTTAACACATTTAGGTATGAGACTAAACACACGAGACCGCTCATACGGTCGAGGGAGATCTCATCCTTCAAAGAGGCACATACTGCTCACGCGACATGGGAAGAAGCAAAAGCGCAAACCGAAGAGGCTGTAACGATGTATAGCGAGTTTTATCGCCGGCTTGGAGTACCGCATCTGGTAACTAAACGGCCTGCGTGGGACAAGTTCCCGGGTGCTGATTATACTCTCGCTTTTGATACTCTGATGCCTGATGGGAAAACTTTGCAGATCGGAACCATCCATCATCTCGGAACAAATTTTTCTAAGACTTTTGGCATAACTTATGAAGACGTCAGCGGTGAACAGCAATATGTCAATCAGACGTGTTACGGTATCTCCGAACGCTGTATCGCAGCTGTCATTTCGATTCATGGAGATGATAAAGGGCTTATTTTGCCTCCTGAAATTGCACCTATCCAAATTATTGTAATTCCAATCGTTATGAAAGCAGTCGATGAAGCATCAATCTTAGCCTCGTGCTATGACGTTCAAAATCAACTTTCTGAGTATAGAGTTCAGATTGATACAGCAGATGAGCGACCAGGAGCTAAATACTACAAGTGGGAACGTAAGGGCGTTCCTTTACGGATAGAGATCGGCCCTCGAGATCTAAGGAACAGCTCTCTGACAATAGTAAGGCGTGACACTGGTGCTAAGGAAACTATCGCGAAGGCCGAATTATTGCCCAGAATATCTAGTTTGATGACTGAGGTTTTATTGAACTTAGGTACTAACGCACAGCGCATTTTGGAATCACATATAATTGAGCTTGAGCACTTAGAAGAAGCAAAAAATTTGAAAGGAATTTTTAAAGTTTCTTGGTGCGGATCCGAAATATGCGGACATAAACTTGAAGATCTAACTGAAGCTGACGTACTAGGAGAAATCAGTGAAGTTAAAAAAGGAGAATGCATGATATGTAGAGCTGAAACTGAAATTGTAATTTTAATGTCACGATCGTATTGATATCTAAAGCAGTTTAGAGGCCCAATGTTTAGAACTAAGAACTAAAAATCTTGTTATTGTAAGATTATAATGTAATCTTGCAATTGTATTGAGGATTACGCAGATTACAGCAAGGATTATAAAAGAAGTCAATATACCGAAAAATGTTAGGATTGTAATACATTTAGCACTAAATGATGTCATTTTAGTTGCTACGACGAACAATATTTTACAATATTGCAAAGCACCTTTTCTACTTTTATTTTATTGATACGTCAAAAAAAACAGAGTTTCCGCTGATTTGTACCGGTAGAGATCTCTAAGCATCACATAACCAAGACTTTCCCGGTCCATGAGCAGCTGTGTCTTGTTCTTCTTAAAGAATAGTATTGTTTTTTGTACCTTACTAGTTTCGGAAGGTACAATTTTCTTAATTCAATGCCGTAGTTTTAAAATATTCTTCACAACCGCATCGTTGCCGCAATAATGTTTTTAAAGTTTCATCATCATAAGGCTTCTTATTTCTGAAATAAACGTGCTTCAGCGATTTAGCTACTTAACAGATCACTATACGTAGTCAATCAGTTTCTTTCGGCCCCTGCTGCAATCATCTATTTAAAAACATACGATTCGTGAGAGCTCTCACACCAAACTTATTCTTGGCTAAGGCTTTTAAATTTTAAAAGAAATTAGATTTTAATGAGTGTGAAAAGTATTGACAAAAATTTAGAAGAAAGTAATCTCGATGGGTATTTAAAGTATTCTGAATCAGCGTTTGATTCAAATATGTATTATCTGACAAGATTCTTGTCGTCAGATCCATTTATTTTCCTTAGAAGTGCACAGATATCAACCGCCGTAGTTTCAAGTATGGAAAAATCGCGGGCGTCAAAAACTTCGGTGGTTGATAGAGTATCCACTTATTTGGATTATAAGCCCGATTGGCGCCAGACAGACTCCGAGAGCTCGATGTTGGAAATGCTTTCTATAATTTTACAAACTTCAGGAGTAAAAAAGGTTGGCGTGGACAGTAGATTTCCAGTAAAGCTTGCAGATTTGCTGCGTGAAGAAGGCTACGTCGTACAGGCACTATCTGGTGTTGTGGAAAACCCCCGTACAATCAAATCGGCTCAAGAAATTCAACTCATTACGGAGGTTCAACGTGCATGTGAGCGATCGCTAGAAACTGCTCTGAATATTTTAAGCAAGTCAAAAGCGGTGGATGAATTGTTATATTATAAAAGTGAGGTCTTAACTTCAGAAAAATTGAAAGCGTCAATAGGTTGCTCTTTAATAACAAAGGAATGCAGCGCTGATGACATAATCGCGTCTAGCGGTGCTGACTCAGCGATACCACACTTATCCGGATCAGGTCCAGTTAAAGCGAACGCTCCTATCGTTTTTGACATATTTCCACAATCGATTCGATCAAGATATAGAACCGATATGTCGCGTACTGTAGTAAAGGGTGACCCACAAAAAGAACTCGAAGAGATGTACGAAGCGGTAGTTCTAGCTCAGACAGCAGCGCTTAGCTTGATCAAGGCGGGGACTACTGGGGCCGAAGTGCATCAAGCTGTTGTTGATCATTTTGAGCAAAGCGGCTTCAAGACAGACATCACTAAAGGATATGGTTTCACGCACTCCACTGGTCACGGTTTAGGGTTGGATGTGCATGAACTCCCGTATCTCAGTAAAAGTGGCGGGGTGCTTCTAAGTGGGAACGTTGTAACAGTTGAGCCAGGGCTATACTATCCGAAAATTGGTGGAATAAGGATTGAAGACGCAGTAGTTATAACTGATAAAGGTTACAAAAATATCACACAATTTGATAAGAGGCTGGTGGTTTAATTGGTTGATAATGACATTCTTGAAAAATATCGTGAAGCTGGAAGAATATTGACTGAAGTGAGGGATAAAGCTGTAAAGAGGGTTAAAGTTGGCGCGAGCTTGTTGGAACTTGCTGAGCATATCGAATCATCGATAAGAGATAAAGGCGCTGGAGTGGCATTCCC
>CAYYMO010000215.1:0-7018 GCA_964472955.1 uncultured Methanomicrobia archaeon
GGCACGCATCCGACGTTGACACACGTTCCTGCAAAGCCAACTGCATTGTCGTTCACTAACAAAGTACGAGCTTGGAGCTTGTTTGCTGTCAATGCAGCAGCAAATCCTGCTGTGCCACCGCCCACGATAATCAAATCAAAATGATTTGTGGCAGTCATCATGCTATAGTTCCTTTCCGATTATTTAGTAGTACGAATTAAAGCACTGCGTTATAAGTGTCAAAATCTTTTTATGCATTAAAAGGATTGTCAAACACACGTGCCAGCTATTTAAGAAGGCTGCCTTAAAGCAACTGCAGCCACCTTAATACCTGTCATCTTTTAGTTAACGGATAGCACAACTGTATCGACAGCACTGTATAATATGCTATAGTGGTTTAGTACAGTCAAGAGGAGTAGCATCAAAGGACTTAGATAGACAGGAACTCAAAGCTGTATCTGCTATGACAAACGCCGCCGTATTTACTGACCCTCATATGTACATGCGCCAAAATTCTCTATTTTTTCAGCCGTGCCATCTTCTCTTCTAAGACGTCCTTCAGCACTACAACGTTGTTATATCTTGTCTCTCTCGAAGCAAAAAGGAGGGTAATGTCTTCTCCCTTTGCATCCTCTATCAATTTGTTCGCGAGCTCCTCCTTAGAAGCTAACTCTTCTCTATACCGTCTTTTAAACTCATCCCATTTGTCAGGATCGTGGCCAAACCACTTTCGTAACTCATCGCTCGGTGCAATGTCTCGCAACCATTCGTTAAGTTTAGCCTCTTCTTTGCTCACGCCTCTCGGCCACAACCTGTCGACAAGAACTCTGAAGCCATCACCATCGTCCGTTTTTTCATACACTCGTTTGAGTTTTATCATTTCATCACCTTCATATCACGTTTATCTAGTAATCTCTGAAACGCAAAATATGGCTATTCAGTCACGCCGAATCAGAGCTGTTTTGCAGTTATCCCCTTCTAATCCCCATAAACATCAAAGAGCCTGTCTGAAAAATTTTTTCATGTCAGATGCAACCTTTTCTGGCATTGTCTCTAATATTACCTCTTCGTGTAGCCGTTCCATGAATCCCGTATCAGTGGTGTAATAACACTTTAGGTACGGCCTCGCAATGACTTTCACCAAGAGGTTGAAACTCTCATCATAACTTGGCGCAGACGGCTCAATCATATCAGCGTAGTTTCTCCCCGTCTGAATCTGTCGCTTGCGTTGAGATCTTTTAATGTTATTCTGCACGTACGGCCCGTTAAAAGCTCCTTTCTGTATTCTATGTTGTGAGGTTCTAGCTTAAAGCTCTCCTCAGGATCGAGCATCTCTGAACTTACAATCCATTTTCTAAAAAAATGTACTCAGAATAGCACCTCCTTTAAGGCGTTAGACAAATTAATAATGCAAACGTTGGAATCTACCATTTAGATAAAAAGAATGCGTCTCGTCACTCTGTGACATGATCATCTCGAAGGGCTCGGCCCAAAATTTTGTAGTTGCTAATACAATCGTACTTTTAATCTCCTTGCGCTCTACTTTAACAGCTCTTCGTCATTTCCAGACCCCGGTCTGCTAGCTCTTTCACTCTATTTTCGGTCTGCGCCTCGGTGAATATCCTGATGATAGGCTCCGTTCCCGATGGACGTACAAGCAGCCAGCCGTCGTCGCCCTGCATTTTTTCTGAAAGCTGTTAACATTACTTTGCCCTTCGTTCTCTCGCCCGCACAGCATCGAACGCCTTGCTTAACTCATCAATCTCAGCCTGCGAGAAATAGTCTGGCATATGAGGAATCAGCAGTTCCTCCTCTTTACCCCAGTGAGGGACGATGATCTCACGAAATGGACGGAGCCTATTGCTCCAGTATTTGAAGTCCCACCCCGATATCCTAAGGTCGTGTAGAAGGATCATCATCGCCCTGTGCTCCTCGGTCAAGTCAAGGGCCAGATTCTTCATCATCCCTTTCTTGTACATCTCAGGAAAGAGCACTTCCTCCTCGGCCACATGGTGTGCATTGAGTATTACCATGAAATGTGGGAGCAGCTGTTTTCTGAGCTCCACATCGTTCTCAGTGGTCTTCTCCATCTTTTCAATAATCTGTTTGAATTCTCTATGATCTGCCGTAATAGTCTCACCGATTTCCATTTCGCATCACCTTAATGGGGATAGTCGATTTGAAACTCATCCCGCTTGAGGTCATCATGAATGCTATATCGAGCCTCTCTTTTTGTGCGCTCGTCCGACAAGAGAGCGACTATTTGTCGGATAGATTAATTGTTTCTATTTCTGCGATATCGCAATCTTAAGCAGTTCCTTGTCTGTCTTGTTTTTTAATTAGCTAGAGGTCTCCGGGCATTTCAGAAGGCGACTATCTCCCTGTCCGTAAAAAGGAATGTACGATGATAAAATTTATCTGCGCTTACAACAATACAAATTGATAAATCACACGAATTGAACGCCTTCCGAGCAGAAATTTTGTTTTTTGAAGTTCTTGGACCATATGAAAACTCTCTATTTACTGAGGATCTGAATGGATACATCAGATTTTTTGTGAATAGTAAGCTCTCCAATTATGAAGGCCTACTGGAGAAGGCGCCCTTATGAACAATAAATGTGTTACAAAGTATTTTAAGGCCCGACTAAGGATGTACGCTGCAGTGCACCTTGTATGAAGCCGATACAATTCGAGACAGAGGTAACACAAATTATCTGGCGAACCAAGGACGCGAAATCCATCAGGTTTAGAAGGCCCGAAGGATTTGAATATCTCCCAGGGCAATGGATATTCCTAACTCTCGGCCGTGGAGATGAGCGGAAAACAAAGCCGCTCTCTCTCTCAAGTAGCCCTACTGAGGATTCTTTAGAGGTTACAAAGCGCCTGACAGGGCACGAGTTCTCAAACGCGTTGGATGCCCTGAAAATCGGAGATACGGCCTTAATACGTGGGCCTAGCGGCATTTTCACTTTTCAGGGAGGGTACGATAAAGTCTGTATGCTCGCCGGAGGAATAGGTATCACTCCCCAGCGCAGCATGATCCGCTACGCAACTGATAAAGCCCTGAAGACAAGCATAGTTCTCCTTTATTCCAATCGCTATGAGGATAACATCGCCTTCGGAGATGATTTTGATAAGATGCAGAGGCGTAACAAGAACTTCAAAGTACTACTAACGATAACTCAGCCTAGCCAGGATTGGAAAGGGCGAACAGGCCGGATAAATCGGGAGATGGTCGAGAAAGCAGTGCCAGACTACACAGAACGCGTCTTTTACACCAGCGGTCCAGGGCCAATGTTGAACGCTATGAGTGCCATGCTCAAAGAGATAGGCCTTCCTGAGACGCAAAGAAAATTTGAGTATTTTACTGGATACGCCGGAGCGCCTAAGCAATGATTATTCTCTCATTGTCATTAGCGCCGCCACAGTGGCGTTACTCATCAGCAGCTCCATGAACACAATAGTGAAAGCGCTTCAGATTATACTGTTGCCAAACTGAGCAATCCATACATACGCACCCCCACTTTTCCGGAGTTATGTCGTTCTTTCCTGTTGAACAGAAGATGCGCCCCCTCAGATGATTATGCTCATACGTGGGGCAATCACCTTTATAGCACACACACCGAGACGCGTTTTCAGTAGTTGCAGGAACTTTTATTGAAGCCACCTCTTACAGTTATTGTAACGTCTGTTCAATTAATTATTTTGTGATAGCTTTAATTATCCCCCATTTAAAGAGCACAAATAGAGAGTTTTACTGCACTTTCATCATCGGTGATAGATTAGAGAGGGCAGAGCACATTGCGCCAGAGAGCCCGTTGAGTGCGTGGGAGCACCATATAATATTAACTCTTTATCGCTTACGTGATTGAAAAATCTTCTATCCTCGTACAATTTTATCGCTAAGATTTATCCACCACTAGATATTTAGTGAACTGTTGTTATTGACCCAGTTAAGCCCTTCAACGAAACGTCTTCGTTTATTTGAGAGCTCAAACTTCACTTTATCCCCGTATGGTATCTGGCCTTGCGACAGCAGTTCTGTTAAGCTGTTCTTTTTCGACGACGGTCTCATAAAGTTGAGCATGCTTTTGCGCAACGTGCGACCAGCCAATTTCTTTCTTAACGTACTCTAGTGCCCTTTTTGAATACCGCTTCCTTAATTCATCATCCTTTAAGAGCGTCAGTATAGCTACCTTTAGGTCCTCTATGGATCCAAGTGGGACGGCAACTCCCGCATCACTTGCTTCAACCTCTGCTTTTAGCCCCTCAACTGCGGTAACAACAGCTGGTTTTCCGAGCGCGAACGAATGAGCGAGGTTTCCGCTTTGAGATGCCCTATCATAGGGAAGGACGACCATGTCAGCCATATTGAGTATAGTATCGTACTCCTTCGGATTGAAAGCTCCTGTAATCACCTTAATCCTGTCCTTTGCTGGAGATTCCTCTATCGCCTTCAAGAGCGTCGGTTTATAAAATCCTCCGCTAGGAGATCCAGGTCTCGCATCTCCGGCGATGACGAGCACAGTATCTGGCACCTCCCTTACTATTTCTGGCCAGATTTTCACCACGTCCTCAAACCGCTTATTCGGCTCCCACCAACCCATACAGAGCACCACTTTTTTATCGCTAATACCATACACCTTTTTTGATTCAAGTACAGGCGGAACAGCTTCGGAGACAGTGGTCTTTGCTCCGTGTGGGATTACGTAGACATTGCCAGGAATCCAGCCCAAATTTGCCGGAAGGAAGATCTTCTGAAACTCCTCGTGGACAATACCCGCGCTCGCAACAGCGAGGCTTAAGCTTGTGAAAGCCGACTCTGCTCGGCTTAACGTGCTATAGACTGAATGGTAGGTGATAACCGAAGGGACTCGATAGACGTGTAAGAGAAATAGGAGGTCGATAATTGGTACCCCGTAATCGCCTTCAGTTGCATACAGGCCATATTCATGCTGGATATGAACAACATCGGGCTGCAAATCCTGTATCTTCTTAAAAACTATCCGTTCCCATCCTGCTCTTTCGATGTCCATAAGTCCGTATACATTTTTTTGATTTTCGTGCCCTCCAACCTCTGCGTCGGGGGTGGCAGATGACCTCTATTACGTGATCATATCGCTTTATTGCACGAATCAGTTCTGATGCATACGTAGCAATACCTCCCACCCTTGGAGGGTACGCTGTGACCATGCACACTTTTAGTGGATGTGTAGTAGGCCGACTTTGTCTACTTTCACTTTCTTTCATGTGGCTCGCCTCATTATGCTCGTGGTACTCATAATTCGCAGTTCAAACTCGCATCCTACTGCTCATTTTGTCTGCATACCCAATCAACGCATGTATTATTATCCCTTCTCCTGTTTTTCTGCAATTGCACCTTATTTTTACAATTAAAGAAGCTATAACGCCACATCAATAGAGATGCTAATGGGATCTGAGCACTCATTTCAAGCCCTGTCGTTGGACTGCAGATGTTAGCGTTGATGAAAATTTTTCAACGGATATTTGGTTAAATAGTCAACTAACTGGTCTTATAAGGGAAGCGAAGTGAGTTACAACGTAAGTTAGACGTAGATGGGCTCTCTGAGTCTGACGACATGCGAGAGATATTGAAACTACATAAAACTAAGGTTCTTTTTATCCAGTGAATGATTGCTCTCTTATGGCGGCCATATCATCATTATCACATCACACTTTCTAAAGTTCGTCGCCCTCTTTGAAGAGTACATTCATTAGTTCAATGGCATCACGCTATATCGAAGATTCTTTTCAAGGCAATGTTTTACAAATTTACAGCCAGCTTAACACCTAACAATCCTTCAAAGAAGAAATCTATGTCAGCAAGGGATAAAATCGCATATCTAAGTACACTTGTTGGTACTACATCCGCGCGGCAAGAATGCCAATGGGCGATCAACTGTGGTAAACGAAGTGCCCCGCTTTTGTGCTGTCAGATGTCAAATAAAAGACGAGCGAAGGTGCAAATGTCACCCACAAGGCTAGATGTTTAAATACCACAATTTCAAATCATCTCCACGTCTGGTATTACGAGCGACGACGACACATTTGACAACACCAATCGATGCTAAAAAATGCAGCCGACGTGAGGTTCCCCTCGACAATAAGTCACACTTTTTTGAGAGTTCTGATACTGTAAGTCCTGGCGTCTTTTTTAGCTGATGTACGATTTTCCAGTTATCACTGTGGTAGTGTAATCCTTTAAATGAGAAAGGGATGAGATCAGCCGATGCTGATTGCCGTTTCTTAGCCATTACCGTAAAAACGTCACGTGATTGTCACGTACTTTAAGCATTTATCCTTGCACAGTAACTACATTCGGTAGTATTCACGTGCCTGTGCTTTAGTCTATTTTCTATAACTAGTATCGTACCATGAATGTGCCACTTACTTTTTTCCTATAACTTTTCAAACATGGATTTGGGTACGCCACAAGCCGGACATATATAGTCTTCCGGTTGTTCTTCAAAGGGCACCCCCTCGACCTCTTCGTCGTAAATCCATTCACAAACAGTGCAAATCCACCGAGCCAATTAAATCGCCTAACTTAATATATAGGATTATAATTATAAAAATATTATTATAAATATTATTTGATACTGATAGGAAGGTTCAAAGGGGGCAAATCGGGAATCTAGTAATAACTTTCGAAAAATTCCCCCCCTCATTTAGTCAGCTTAGCAGTCTAGGCGAAGATTCCTCTCTCTTTTTACGCCTGACGATGGAAGAGTAAAGAGCTAGATGCATACCTGCGACGTATTTCCATCCTATTCTCTTTTGTACATATTGCACTGCTCTTTGTGCGTATTTGACTCTCATTTGCTCATTTTTTAGTAACAGCACGATATAGTCCCTCAGTTCATCGAGATCTCCAAGTGGCGTCACCACTCCGGCACCACTTGCGTGAACTTCGGCCATAAGGCCTCCAACATTGGTAACTACGGCAACCTTTCCAAGGGAAAACGCGTGTGCGAGAACTCCGGATTGGGTGCTTTGGTCATATGGCAATACTATAAGA
>CAYYMO010000216.1:0-4452 GCA_964472955.1 uncultured Methanomicrobia archaeon
GACTGGTTCCACAACATCTCAAAAGTGGATGCGAGATACTCAGCATAAGTACGATCATCAGTCCAGAGTACACTTACAGGTTCATTAAGCGATACGCGTTTCAAATCAGTATTAATCGCAGTCATGCTAATTTTTCTATCAAAAACAAAGAACATTATCCCTGAATACTTGTCAAGATGCTTTACTTCTATTTCCATATCTAAATGTTGTTGGATTATCTCAACATATGGATAGGTGATATCTGTTATGAATCGTATCTTACCGCCACGGTCTATAAACTTTTTATCGTCTTCAAAATAATATAAAGATGTAAAACCTGTTGATATCGGCGAGATGACTGCAATCCATTCCTTCTCAATTGATTTCAAGGTGGATGACGCCGTAGTTACCACATCTCTGGCGCTTTTGAGAATCTTAAACGTGGAAAATTCGTCAGATGGACTAAAATGCTGTTGTTTTGAAATTTCCTGAAGCTCCTGCTTTCTCATCTCCATCTCACGAAGCTCACTCTCATGCTTTTTAACCACTGCATCGAGCGCAATGTTGAGCTCCACTGCCGCGTAGACCGTCGGCGATTCAAGTGACGGATTCACCATACCCTTGTCAATGAGGCTCGTGAGTACGCGGTAAATATCTTCACGGTATGTCTTAAGCGACTTAGCAAGAAGAGAAGGTGGTTTCGGCCCATACTTAAGGAGGTGGAGGTAGAGCTGCGCTTCCTTTTCGCTGAGGCCAAAGCCGATAAGTCGTGAAAGAAACTCACTGTCGTCAGCCATTATAATTCATCATTATGTGGTGTAGTACGTGATAGATAAAAGTGTTGTTAATCGTAAAAATAGAGACAAATCGTAAATTTTACGTTTGGTCTGCTTCAATGGTAGCAATTTGACCGTGCCTATATCTTAACTCACATAGCATCTGGTTTGAATGGGCGCATTATCGACATCCGTTGCCTGAGTTTGTGTACGATGTGTATATGCGGTATTGGAAGGATACACACTTCACATCTAATAGTTTATGAGAGAGTCATAGTCTTCATAAAAAAGCAATTCCACATTCATAGTTTGTTTGATAGACCTCTCTACGCTTGCACAAGCCATTCTGCAAACTAGCGCGAGAGTCGGATAATTGGGACAGGTATGTAAGAGCGTTGAGATTTGAACGCTTATCTTATGTGAGCAGATCAATTAAATTATCACAAAATAGCTGTTTACGGACATAAGGTGCGATTTATTCTAATCTTCTAGGTTACTTTCTTTTCTATGATGAATATATCTAGTTAACGCAACCTTTAAAGCGATACAGCGTAATATAATTTAAGTTTCGGGCCTTCGGGCGCATGATGGGAAATGCCGTTTGACGTAAACCTGTCGACTTTTCTAACCCTGATAACAGGTATTGTTGCAGGAATACTCAGCGCGCTATACGGTCCGTTCCTCAAACAATGGGTGGAAACACGGGCCCATAAAAGGAACTCAGGAGAAGCCTTTATAGAGAATTGTTAAATTGGTACGAACTGTCTTCATTTTACGTAAAGTCATACGATAAATTTAGTGAAGATAATTTTTTACACCCTCTACCTTCAACGTCAGTCCTGAAAAACTAAAACTGTATGTCCATGTAGGTAAAAGCATTTTGGAAGCAGAAAAGAATCCACAAATATGGCGAGACGCTTTACAGAGACAGCTCATAAGATTACAAAACATGTTTAGTGTCTTTGATACGCAGCTCCGCAAAAATAACTTATATAGCACAATGCTCAACGATACGACTGATAGGGAGCTTTTTGATCAGCTCGAGGACGGTTATGCCCTTTCAGAGCGCTTTGAGGTTTTTCGTTCGGCTTTTAATTATCAGCTTGCATCATACGATCATGTCCCAAGCAGTCATTTTCTAACCGCCGAAGAAACGAAACAATTTTCCCTTCTTGAGGTACGGCTAGACCGATTAAAGCAAGCGTGTCTTATGGTTGATGAAGCTGAGGATTCACAAGAACTTGATGACTGCCTTCTGGATAAAATGAGGGGTGGGAAACCAAAAGGGACAGCAGTACACGCGAAAGGCACTACGCACGAGACGCACAGATGCTGTCCTTGCTGTAAGCACTACGCTGAGCCAAGGAATCGAAAGGATGGAAGACGTAATAATATATGACCTCACCGACACCGACACCAGTTTTGCTGAAATTTACAAAGAATACGAATTAGAACATCAGCACTACGCGAAGGGGCGCTACAAAATTCCTAAACAAGCTTTCGCCAATTATCTTAAATCGTTGGGCTTTACAAAGGTGACCGCAAGCACAAAAAAGCGCCTTACTATGAAAGTGTTACCCTTACTCATGATGAACTAGACGAGGAGGTAACTGCTACAGCAATTTCTATTTTCCAACATTGTTTAGAAAAATGTAACAATAAAAAATTTAAAACAAATTGAAAATTCACTTTTCCTATTGCAGTTACCCCTACCGAAAAAGAAGGCCTTAAAGGAGAGATAGAGACAAACGCAAAAGAAAAAGGGGCACTTGAAAATCGAGAGGATGGCGTGACACTCCAAAACGCAAAGATAGATTTCAAGCTTGCAGAAGTTGGTCAAATCCATACCATGTCGTCGTGATGCCTTAACATAATAAAAAAAATCATATATCTGTTTTGCTTTGCGCAACGAAATAGCAGTAAGTTTCAAATATCAAACAAAATAATGCAATGTTTTTAGAACTTTTTGGGGCAGTAAAATGAAAGTAATCGCTGCTTTAGTACTTGTAATGGTATTGCTCGTAACCGTATGCGCAGCAGGTGCACTTCACCTACTACAGATCAAAGCACTGTAACGCCGATGCTACACACCGTAGCACCAATACCGTTTGGGGGTCAATCAACGGGAAGAGGATAGAAGTACTCAGTAAGCATTTTGCATGGAGTTTATGATTCATCCATTTAAACGTTGATTAAAAAATTTGAGTATTTCAATCCATGAATCTTGAGCTGCAAATGCATTATCCCTTGCATTTCCACCATTCCCTTGCAAATATGTCGTCGGAAGATATGGGAATATAATGTTATGTCCTGCCCTACTATAGTTTAGATGTTTTAATGTGTACGGAAAGTTAAATTTTTTTAGCCGATCAACGATCATACTACAAAAAGTAGCTGATGGCCAAACTACATCATCTTCCGCCGAAATAAGCAGAAGTGGAGCATTTATTCTCTCAACTTGGATTGTTGCTTTTTCAACACTTACCGCATCTTTCATACTCTCAACATAAATATGTACTGGTTGTACTCGTTTATGAACAGCAAGATTAAATAGAAGAGAGAACATTTTGAATGGACTGCCGATTTTGAGTTTAACATAAGGAAAAGGTTGCCCTCTGTAACTCCATGAAGATTGTTTTGCTCTGCTCTTACCTTTTCGTCGCAGAATTATTCCTTCAAATACGACCGCACTTGGCGTATGGGCAACTATTGCACTGATTTGTGGAAATGTTGCCCCAAGCAATAGCGCAAGCTCCCCTCCTTTTGAACGTCCAAATATGCCAATCCGGTCTCTAACTACATTCTCTTGATTCTGCATCCAGTTAATAGCTTTTTCAAAATATTCAAGAGGAATATTACAGAGATTCTCAGGAAGTCCGTTCATCTTAAAATAGGCTAAAGCAAGTACCGAGTAGCCATGCGAGGCCAATAGTCCGGCATACCTCTGTGCGACTTCAATTCCCCCCTCTGAGCCAGAAAGGACTATAATACCTGGCTGAGGATCTGAATGAGGTCTATAAAAAAATTTGCCGACTAGTCCATTATAAGTTACCGGTATCATCTTTATGCCCGGTAAAACATATAATCTTTTGACAACTGTTTCAGCAATTAATTCGCCACCAACTTCTGCTGTTAATGAAACGGTTGTTTCATTTTCTAAATTTGCTTCAGAAAGGGTATTAGGTGGTTTCGCCATTTTGAGTCCTTTAACTAAGTTCATCGACCAGAACAAACCCATCGGATCTATACCATTATATGTACCACGTAGAGGTTCTTGTTTACCGACATCTATCTCTCCAGATTCGTCAGTCGAAAAAACGGCATAAGATTCCCATTGGGAACCAATTCCGAGATAATCCATCATTTGAGCACGTAAAATAATCTCTTTATTAGGCCAAAGTTTTCGTAATTTTATATTCATCTTTTCGTCTATCAAAGCATTTTGGGGACTAATATCAAAAATGTTATTTGAGTTCTTATAATAAAATTCATTTATGATTTTCACCACCTTCAAAATTGCAGATTACTCTGTCCGCAATTTTATTTACTACATTAAGAAATACCTTCTTTTCGTCCGAAATATCAAGCATTCACTATTTCTCTGCAAAACAAATATATTCTTTAACTGACGCATTCGGCACATATTACGATATTATAACTCCGTTCAAAAAACGACGAATTCTGTTGGAAATGTGGT
>CAYYMO010000217.1:0-4398 GCA_964472955.1 uncultured Methanomicrobia archaeon
ACAGAGCTTGACGGGATTGAAGATAGACCTGGAGTATGCACTATAGGAGGGACGAATAGATACGACGCGTTAGACCTCTCAGTTAGAAGTAGATTTGAGGAGGAGATAGCGTTTACGCTTCCAAACGATGTAGAAAGATTACAGATACTTATAAAATATTCAGACACGTTTCCCATAAAAATTGCAGATGACGTGAGTCTCGAACAGATTGCAAAACGAACAGTGCACTATTCAGGGAGAGATCTTGTAGAGAAAGTACTGAAAGTCGCCCTACATCAAGCGATAATCGATGAGACTGAGGTCACACAAAAACATTTTGACTACGCGTTAACCAACATCAAAGTCGATAATGTCCCCAGCGTCTTGTTTGGATAATGAAAAAATTGTTAAAAAAAGTTGTTAGTTACAAAGTCGATACAAGTGCAGCTAAATTTAAACAACTTCGATAAGTCAATAATTGTACCATTTTCTACGATTGATTGGCATGGAAAGGTTGCAATGGTTATATTTCTCAGAGGATGCAACATGAGATGCCTCTATTGTCAAAATTACAAGTTGTGGGAAAACAATATGCAAATAAATGTTGATGATCTTTTGTTTGAAATACAAAAAAACAAGGATTTCATAGATGCAGTCATTTTTTCTGGTGGTGAGCCTACTATAAAGTTAGATTTACTCACAACGGTAGCAACAGAAGTGAAAAAGATTGGACTCTTAGTAGGAGTTGAGACTAATGGGACATTACCTGACAATATCTTCAGTCTTATCAACGCAACGTTGCTGGATGGACTCTTTATTGATGTAAAAGCTCAGCTTTCAAATCCACGAAAATATTCAGCTGTCGTGGGTGTCAAAACATCACAAGAACTACTTGAAAAGATAAGAAAATCGATAGAGTTCGGGTATTTAGCGTTAAAGTCGGGGGAGCTTTCAGAACTTGAAATAAGAACATCAGTCTTCAAGGGAATTCCCGCGGAGAGAGATATACTCGAAATTGCTCAGGAGTTTAAACACATAAATTACGTCCTGCAACAGGGGAGGAGTGAATACAGCAAAAACGTAAATCTAGAAACTGTTAGTAGGAAAGAACTCATCACTATGGCGAAGAGCTGTCACAGAGCTATGAGAATCAGAACGAAAGAATTTGGAGAAGAACTGATAAGCTCAAGTTAGGACTTTACACTTTTTATGAGGATTAATTGAAGATATTAGGATTTGTTGGGATGCCGGCATCGGGCAAATCTGAAGCAGCGATAGTCGCCAAAGAACTTGAGATACCAGTCATTGGAATGGGCGATATTGTGCGGACATACATGCAAGATCTAGGAGTAAAGGTAGATGAAAAAAATGTGGGATTTATCGCAAATAAACTCCGAAAAGAACGTGGGATGGATGTTATAGCGAAAATGTGTATTCCCGTCATTCAACGTCAAAGATCTGATGTAGTAGTAATTGACGGCATAAGAGGGTATGCCGAGGTTTTAGCTTATAAGAGTGAGTTTGGCGAGAATTTTATATCGATAGCGATAGAGGCTTCTCCAGAGCTAAGGTATCAAAGGACAAAAAAAAGAGCCCGATCGGATGATGCAATAGATTATGAAAGTTTTAAAACAAAAGATGAGCGTGAATTGGGTTGGGGGTTAAAGGAAGCGCTCAATAACGCAGACCTGCGTATACTAAACCAGGGGCCTCTTGAAGAATTTCGATCACTTATTTCAAATATTTTAATCAAACAATTTGATGTTGAAATTCCTCTCAAAGTAGTTAACTTAAACATAAATATAAAAACTCCGTTGCATCCTACAGAATCGAAAGACAAAGTAGAGACAGCGATTAGGAATATTTTCCCTGACGCAAGTCTGAGTCAAACCGACGACTGCATTGTAGGTACTAGCAATTCAATAAAAACATTCGGAGAGCTCCTAAAATCACAACGAATTAGAACTACTGCTCGAATGGAACTTTTAAAGAGATTATCGAGTAACGCTTTCGAATTTATACTCAACAAACAAGCCGCCTTTATGGGGAAGGTGAATTTCAGTAGAGACTCATTAGGGCCGATATACGTCAGAGTCCAGATCGACGCTCCGAAATCTATCGTAGATTCAATTGCGCCAGAGAGTACAACATGAGGGTATCTATCTCCTGTGCGACGCTTGACCTGGGTCGACTTGAAGACGTTAAAAATGCAGGGTTCGATGGTTGGGAAGTAATAGCTGAGGGCTCTCAAACGTTGAGCAGAAAAACACTTTCTGTAATAGATGCGGCATATCATTCTTATGGGCTTAAAATATCCATTCATGCCCCTATTTCAGACATGAACATAGCAAGCTTGAACTATCCTATACGGCGGGAAACTGTACACCAAATAAAAAAAAGCATTGCAAAAACATCTGATTATGCCAATATTGTTGTGATTCATCCAGGGTACATTTCCCCAATGGCAAGTCGCGATCCGGATAGAGCGATTAAAAAGAACAATGATAGTCTCAAGTCAATTGCGAATTTTGCTTGTGATCTTGGAGTGAAAGCAACAGTCGAAAATATGGTAAACGCCAATTTCTTAATGGGGAAGTACCCAGAAGAGATAAAGGATATGATGAACAACGAGGTTGGATTTACCTTTGACGTCGGACACGCGAATACGGCAAACGCGATAGACGACTTTTTAAAAATGAAAATAGACCACGTCCATGTCCATGATAATAATGGCAAAGATGATGAGCACCTTACTTTAGGTCTTGGAAACATCGAGTGGAAACACGTAATCGGAGAGCTTAAAGACTACAAAGGGTACTTCGTAGTTGAGGCAAATGATTTCGAAGCTAGCATTTTGAGCTTACACTATTTGAGGCACGTTTAGCTCTCCTCATAAAAATTAGCTGCAGAAGCAGAAAACGTTCTTAAGTGAAATCTATGGTGGGTTTACAGTTTGTCCTTGTACGGTACATCTATTTCTAAAAGATCTTCTCCTAAAATAGTATTTTCAAATATTTCCTTTGCGCTCTTTAAAAGTGGAGAGGGATTGGCATAACGAGGGCTGATATGGGTTAACACGAGCATATGTACATTTGCGCTTTTTGCAATTTCAGCGGCCTCCGAGGCCGTCGAATGCCCAACTTCTCGTGCATATTCTTTCAGATCATCATTTAAAGATGAGTCATGGATTAATAAGTCGGCGTTTTTAGCTATTTCAACAATAGAATCACACGGTCGGGTGTCACCGGTATACACTATTTTTCTTCCAGGACGTCTTGGACCAATTACGTCTTCAGGCTTAATGACCATTTTTCCTGCTACTACAGAATGTCCCTGCTGTAGCTTAGTGTACATTGGCCCAGGCTTTAGTCCAAGTGATTCTGCCGCTGTTCTATTAAACTTACCGGGCCTCTCACTCTCTTCAAATACGTACCCAAATGAATTCATTGTATGATTAACGTCAACTGCCTTGACCGTATACGAGGCTTTTTTCACAACATCACCTATTGCAAGCTCTATGAAATCGACATCAAATTGAGGTCGAACAAGAGCAAAAAGGTTTGGTACCCCGGCCCATCTCGGTCCGTATACTTCGAGCTTATCCTCTCTATTCAAAAAAGATAAGGTATGTATTAATCCAGGGAGGCCCAGAAAATGATCCGCGTGCCAGTGGGTAATGAAAATAGAAGAAATATTAATCCCAGTGCGGCCTCGCATCATCTGGCGTTGCGTGCCTTCACCACAATCTAATAGTATTCTTTCGCGGCCCTTTTTAATCAGTATGGACGGTGGACTCCTGTCTACCGTTGGCATTGAGCCACTTGTACCTAACAATATTACCTTAAGCATCTCTACGTTAATACATCAATGTTCCATTTAGCAATTTTGGAGAAACTCGCACGTCTGAACCATCGATAGGTTTAATTCATCGTCTGCTTTGATCTGCGATACGCTTTAAGTGTTAATATAAATATGATTAAGATAGAAAGACCTTTTATTGGATTAGTGATGCTAACATCGGACAGGGAAGCAGCTTGAAAAAGATGGTGGTACTCTGCATTCTTGCTATAATAAGCATAGCGACAGTTTTTCAAGTTTATGCTCAATCCAACGGACAATTTTCCCGAACCGGATCAATACTCGGACGAGTTACGGACGCACACGGGCAGCCCATAGCAGGAGCTGAAATTTCTTATTACATAGAAGATGCGGTTAGAGCGAACCGTGCTAGTGGATCCGGAATTGTAACAGATTCAAATGGCAACTATACCACTGAATACTCCATGGTGCCTAGTGATCTAGCGGCAAACGTTGGAAAGCTATTTATCACTGTAAAAGTAGGGGATCAGACTTTAACAAGAGGAGGTCCGAGAGATTCAATAGAAATCAAAGGTGGCACAACAATAAAAGTTGATTTTC